>JAADGS010000071.1 GCA_013152275.1 Actinomycetota bacterium
GCCCCTGGCTCGGCACCTTCTGCCTCGTCGCCCTCTACGACAAAGCCCTCACCCCCACCGAGATCACCCAAAACTACGACGCAGGCTGCACCATTCCGACGGGACCCGACGTAACGGATCCGGTAATCGACCCTTCACAGGCATTCGCGGCCGCCGGCAACGCAGGCATCGGGACCCCGGTAGGCACGATCACCGCCTCCGACAACGTCGGTGTTGCCGGCTTCACCGTCACCGGCGGCAACGGCTCAACCGTGTTCGACGTCGCAGCAGACGGTGTGATCACCGTCGCCGGTCCACTCGACTTCTCTGCCAACCCGGTCTATGAACTCGTGGTGGTCGCCTCCGACGACGCCGGAAACACTTCCCTTCCCGAGACGGTGGCCATTCTCGGCGCGATTCCCTCCTGGACCCACTACTCCAGCGCCACCGGCGAGTTGCCCACGCCGTCGACGTCCTCTGCACAGACCGCCTCACTCGTGCTGGATGTCGACAAGGATGGTGACCTCGACTTCGTGATCGCCGGCCGCCCTCCGGGCCCTTCGCTGGTCTGGTTCGAGCGCAGTAGCACCGGCTGGACCGAGCACGTAATCGAAACTGGCGGACTCATGATCGAAGCCGGCGGTGCCTTCGCCGACATCGACGGTGACGGAGATCCGGACATTGTCATGGGAGGAGACGTACCCGACAGCCAGGTGTGGTGGTGGGAGAATCCCTACCCCGACTACACGTCGGGTGTGGGATGGACCAGACGCGTGCTGGCTTCCTCCAGTAGCTTCACCTACCTGCACGATCAGATCTTCGGTGATTTCGATGGTGACGGGGCTCTGGAGATGGCTTTCTGGGACCGAGGCGGCTCCGCCCTGCAACTGGCGGAAATCCCCGCCGACCCGCTCACCACTCAACCCTGGGTGCACACCCAGATCTACTCCTACTCCGGCACCACACGCTACGGGCTCGCCACGGCCGACATCGACCTCGACGGCAAGGTCGACATCGTCGGTGGCGGCATGTGGTTCAAGCACAACGGCGGTACCAGCTACACGCCCAATGTGATCGACCCAGTGCCCAACCTGCGGGTGGCCGTCGGCCAGCTGATCCCCGGAGGACGCCCCGAAGTCGTCACGGTGGAGCATCAGGGTGTAGGCCGTCTGCGCTGGCATCAGTGGGACGGCACCGCGTGGCAGGAATACACCCTCCTCGACAACCTCACCGATGTCCACACCCTCGACATCGGCGACATCAATGGAGACGGCTTCCTGGATATCTTCCTCGCGGAGATGCGCATCGACAGCGGAAACCCGGGGGCGCGCATGTGGGTACTCCTCGGTGACGGAACCGGGCGGTTTGCGACCACGATCGTCGCCACCGGCTTCGGTAATCATGAATCGAGACTGGGAGATCTCGACGCCGACGGCGATATCGACATTCTCGACAAGCCCTTCAACTGGGACACACCCCGTGTCGATCTGTGGCTCAACAGCGGCACCCCCGAGCTGAATATCCGACCCGTGGCCGATATCGTCACCAACACCACCACCGGGCTCGTGCCGCTCACGGTGGATTTCGACGGACGGGGATCCTCTGACGACGGAAGCATCGTCTCCTACGAATGGGACTTCGGGGACGGGAACTCCGCCGTCGGCGACCTGGTGACCCACACCTATACGGCTTCCGGCGACTTCACCGCCCAGTTGACCGTCACAGACGACCTCGGGGCTTCTTCGACCGCCACCGTCACCATCTCCGTCACCAGCCCCGACACCAACCCGCCGGTCATCTCCGGAATCGGTGCCATCACGACGATGAACTCGGCAACGGTCACATGGACCACCGACGAAGTTGCGACCAGCCGCCTGGAATGGGGCACCGCCACCGGCGTTTACACGCTCGGTTCTGCCGAGGATCTCACTCCCAAGACCTCCCACAGCCTGGATGCCATCGGCCTCGACCCCGCCACCACCTACCACTACCGGGTCATCTCCACCGACGGATCGGCCAACACTGCCACCTCCGGCGACCTCACCTTCACGACCGAGGCGGACTCCGCTCCGGTCATCGACATCTGGTATGGCGCCAACCAGCGCTTCGGGCATCTGGGCCGGCCGCAGGTGTGGGTCGACATCCTCGGCAACGTGCAGGATCCGGACGGTGTCGCCACCCTGACGTTCAGCCTCAACGGCGGTCCCGACCAGACCATGTCGATGGGACCCGACACCCGCCGCCTACTCATGCCCGGCGACTTCAACGCCCAGATAGCCACGTCCGACTTGAACTCGGGCGACAATACGGTCGTCATCACCGCGATCGACACGGGCGGCATCACCGCCACCGAGACGGTAACGGTGAACTGGACCCCCGGAGTGACGTGGGCGCTCCCCTACTCGATCGTGTGGTCCACCGCCTCCGTCATCCAGGATGTCGCTCAGGTCGTGGACGGCAAGTGGGAACTGAGCGCACAGGGAGTCCGGCCGCTGGAGCTCGGCTACGACCGGCTCATCGACATCGGCGACGTCACCTGGACCGACTATGAGATCACCGTGCCGGTCACCCTCAACGGGCTGGACACCAGCTACGACTGGTCCACGGGACCCAGCTACGGGCCGGCACTGGGAGTCCTGATGCGCTGGGACGGCCACGACGACTGGGACGGCAGCCAACCGACCTGGGGCTGGTACCCGATGGGTGCCTTCGGCATGCAGCGCTGGCGGGCCGGCGGAACCGAGTCGCTACAGATCATGGGCAATGAGGGAACGCTCGAAGCCGAGGACACGTCCCGCACGCTCACCATCGGTGAGACCTACATCTACAAGATGCGGGTCGAGTCCAACGCCGGGGGCGCGCTCTACAGCCTCAAGGTGTGGAACCAGTCACAAGCGGAGCCCGCCGGATGGGACCTCACCGACCAGGAGGCCCTCACGGATCCGCAGAACGGATCGGTGCTGCTGGTAGCCCATCACGTCGATGCCACGTTCGGCGACGTCACCATCACCGCCGTCGTCGATGTCGACCCCCCGGTGATCAGCGGCGTCACGGCGAGCACTACCGACATCTCGGCAACCGTCTCCTGGGCCACCGATGAAGCAGCTGCAAGCCGACTCGAGTGGGGTCCGGCCAGCGGCGATTACTCGCTGGGCTCCTCGCAGGATCCGACGCTGAAGACGGCGCATAGTCTTCAAGCGACCGGACTCGACCCCGACACGACATACCACTACCGGGTCATCTCCACCGACGGGTCGGCCAACACGGCCATCTCTCCCGACTACACCTTCACCACCCAATCGGCGGGTATCGACCCGTCAGGACTCGTCTCCGACGAGTTCAACGGAACCTCCCTCGACACATCCGTCTGGAGCACCTTCGACCCGCTCGGAGATGGCGGCATCACCGTGACCGGTGGACATTTGGAGCTGTCGGTGGGGGCCGGACCGGCTCACGACCCCTGGTCGGGCGGCAACACGACCGTTCGAGCCATGCAGGCCGCCAACGACACCGACTTCGAAGTGGTGGCGAAGTTCGACTCAACGGTCACGTCGACGTACCAGGGCCAAGGCATCCTGGTGGAAGAGTCGCCCACCCGGTTCCTGCGTTTCGACGTCTATTCGTACTCGGGAAGCGTGCACGTCTTCTCGGCGTTCATCGACGGCAGCAGCGTCACCACCCAGCTCGACACGGTGGTGCCGTTGAGCGCTCCCATGTGGTTCCGTGTCAATCGGACCGGACAGACCTGGACCTATTCCACATCAACGAATGGAACTGCCTGGACGCAGCGGGTGAGCTTCACACAGCCGATCACGGTTACCGCGGTCGGGGTGTTCGCAGGCAACTTCCCCGACGGCACCGCTCCCGCCCACACGGCGCTGGTGGACAGCTTCATCAACACCACCGGGACAGCGCCCTGACCGGCGGCGACGCGGACTCTCCACCCCCGTTCTCGTGACGGTTCGATGGGATTATTCCCGTGAAGCGTCACGAGAACGGGCGGTCGTCGATGGACCACGTCTAGTCTCAAACCTCACGCCCAGGAGTGTGCATGTCTCGACGGTCCGTCATCCTGCGTCTGTGCGCAGTCGCAGTCGTCTCCGCCGTTGCAGCCGGATGTGTCCGCACGAGCTCGGTCGGCAACACGACGGCCACCACCACGACCACTGCCCCGGCCACCACCACGACAACAGCGGCCCCTGCGCCGACGTCAACAACCGTCCCCCCGATCGGCGACCTCGTGGAAGGTCTGGCCGACCTGCCTTTCGCCGAGTTCCTCGAGACATCCTACGGGCGACTCATCTCCAGAGATCCGGAGTTCCTCACCTCCCTCGGTGTGGCAGATCGGTACGGGCTTGGCAACGATCGCCTCAACGACCTCTCGGACTCGTATGTCCGTCAGACGCAGAATCTGGAATCGGCGATCCTGGAACTGCTTCACGCCTATGACCGCGATGCCCTGTCGCCGGAAGAGCAAACCTCCTACGACGTGTACGAGTGGTACTTGGACGAGTTGGTACGCGGACACGAGTTCATGTACCACGACTACCCGGTCCACTACTTCCTCACCAGCTACAACGACAACCTGCTCCGTCTCTTCACCGAAGATCAGCCCATGGCGACAAAAGGCGACGCCGAGGACTACATCTCCCGGCTGAAGCAGATCCACACGCAGGTCGGCCAGCTCCTCGAAGGCCTCGAGATCCGCCGGGATCTGGGCGTCGTTCCGCCGCGTTTCATCCTTCTCAGAACCCTTCGAACCCTGAGAAACGATCTTGGTTCCAGCTCACCAACCCTCGAATCCATCCGCGCCGACACCCTTCCACTGTTCACGGTGTTTCGAGACAAGATCGAGAAGATAGACGAGCTCGACGCCACCGACCACGACCGTCTCCTGACCGAGGCGCGCACGGCGGTGGCCGAGTCGTTCGTGCCCGCATGGCTCGCCCTCATCGATCATCTCAACTCGATCGAGCCGCTCACCACCAACGACGCCGGTGTGTGGCGGCTTCCCGATGGCGACGCCTACTACGCGTACCTGCTTCGTAATCAGACCTCCACGGACCTGAGCCCAGAGGAGATCCATCAGATCGGTCTCGAAGCCGTGGAGCGTGTCCGCACCGAGATGCGGGCGGTCTTCGACGATCTCGGCTATCCCCAAGACGTCGGCCTCGGCCCGCTGCGAAAGCGGGCGGCAGAGGAAGCCGGCTTCCTGAGCGGCAGTACCGCGGACGGTCGCCGGCAGGTCCTGGAAACGTTCGAGGCACTCATCGACGAGGCCGAACGCCGGAGTCCCAAGTACTTCGACCTCCTTCCGAAAGCTGAGGTGATCGTCGTCCCCGAGCAGGTCGGCGCAGGTGGCTTCTACATGCCGGCATCTGTCGACGGGATCCGCCCAGGGGTCTTTCATGCGGGCGTGACCGGCGGTCGGATCCCCACCTACACCATGCCGACGATCACATACCATGAGACCGTGCCCGGCCACCACCTGCAGATAGCCCTCGCCCAAGAACTCGATCTGCCGTCGTTCCGCCGCTACTACCAGTACAACGCGTACGCTGAGGGCTGGGCCCTCTACGCCGAAAAGCTCGCCTCGGAGATGGGTCTGTATGAGGACGACCCGTACGGAGATATCGGTCGCCTCGAGCTGGAGCTGCTGCGAGCGGTCCGCCTCGTGACCGACACGGGCATCCATTCGATGGGATGGACGAGGCAGAAAGCCCAGGGCTACATGAACCGTTACGTTCCGACCTGGGCTCATGAAGTCGAGCGCTATGTGGTCGTTCCTGCGCAGGCGACCGGCTACATGATCGGCCAGCAGGAGATACTCCGCCTGCGCGAGAAGGCGGCCGATGCTCTCGGTGACGATTTTGACATCGCCGAGTTCCACGATGTCGTGCTCGGTGGTGGCAGCATCCCTCTGGATGTTCTCGAGCGCCGCATCGACGAGTACATCGCCGGCAAGGCCCGCTGACAGCCTTGCACCAACCCACCTTGCCGTTCTCGTGACGGTTCGATGGGATTATTCCCGTGAAGCGTCACGAGAACGGGGGTGGTTGGCACCATTGCGCTCAATCATCGAGGGCATCCTCGAGGTGAACTGCGGCGACATCAATCATCGGGGTGATCGGATGCCGATAATGCCGGAACACCATCCGCGTGTCTACGCGCCCGAGCAGGTCGGCCGACACTTCGGGGGCGACTCCTGTCGCAGAGAGGACCGAGGTTGTGGCATGACGAAGATCCTACGGAGTCACACGACCCTCAATCCCCGCCGACCCAGCTGTGATAACCGGGGCGTTGTCCCCGGCGGGAACCGGCCACTACGCTCCGTCCACTGATGAAGGCAGCAGTTCGCACCAGGTACGGCCCGCCGGAAGTCGTGCAGCTCGAGGAAGTCGACAGACCGACGGCCGGAGACGACGAGCTACTGATCAAGGTTGGTGCTACCACCGTCAACCGGACGGACTGCGGCTACCGCGCAGGTGCCCCGTTCCTCATCAGGTTCTTCAGCGGGCTCCGGCACCCGAAGGTCGCCATCCTCGGAACCGAATTTGCCGGAGAAGTCGTGGCGGTAGGCACAGACGTCACCTCCTACAGGTTGGGTGACAGGGTGTGTGGCTACTGCGAGGGCACATTCGGCGCTCACGCCGAATACATGACCATCCAAGCCGAGCGCTTGATTGCGCGCATCCCCACAGACTCGACGTTCGAGGAGGCTGCTCCCAGCACCGAAGGCTCTCACTACGCGCTGGGCATGCTGCGGAGCGCAGAAGTCCGAAATGGACACGACGTCCTCATCTACGGCGCAACCGGAGCCATCGGCTCGGCGGCGGTCCAGATCGCCAAGAGCCTCGGCGCCACTGTGACCGCGGTCTGTGGCACTGCCCACGTAGCCCAGGTCGAGAGCTTGGGCGCAGACAGGGTCATCGACTACCAGACCACAGACTTCACACAGGATGAGCAGAGGTACGACCTGGTCATCGATGCGGTCGGCAAGAGCTCCTTCCGTCGATGCCGGCGCCTGCTGAAACCCCGCGGGATCTACATCTCATCGGATGTCGGGATCCTCTGGCACGGCCCGATCCTGGCGCTCATCACGCCCCTGTTCCGCGGCAGGAAGCTCATGTTCATTGTTCCGCGTCGCGACCCCGAGGGAATCACCTACCTCAAACGGCTCATCGAATCGGGAGAGTTCAAGCCGGTGATCGACAGGCGGTATCCGCTGGACCAGATCGTCGATGCATATCAGTACGTCGAGACGGGCCAGAAGATCGGCAATGTCGTGATCACCGTCTAGCGAGAATCCGATGAACGGGGTCTCACACCGGCCGATCCTGCGATCTGTCGCACGCTGTCGGAGAAGCGCTGCGCGGCCGGGATCGGGAGGCCGCCGACGCCCCCCGAGGCGGCCCGGGCCCGATCTGTCGAGAATCCTCCGCGAACTCTGACCGGATCCGCGGTCGTTTCGATCGGGCCCTGAGCGCAAGAGATCGAGCCGCGCCCCATGCTTGTACGCTTCTGCAGACTCCCCAGGGTCCGGCGTTGTTCCTCACTTGCGCCCACATTCAGGTGACTACTGCATTGACCTCCGCAAATGATAGATATTGCAGTAGTAAGTGCAGATAGATACTTCATTTTCCCCCAATAATGAGGTATTATGCAGCTATGGCCCGGTCTAGCACGCTTCGTCGCCTTGCAGAACTCGCCGAGGATCAGTGGGGTCTCGTCACCCGCCGACAGGCCGAAAAGGCCGGCGTGCCGCGATCCACGTTCGACCGTCTGGCGGCGGACGGGTCGATCCTCGAACGAGTGGCCCACGGGGTGTACCACCTCGCGGGAGCTCCCCTGCCGGATCATGTAGCGCTGCGTGCTGCCTGGCTCCAGCTCGCCCCTGACGTCCCGGCGTGGGACCGCACTTCAGACCAAGGAGTCGTGTCGCACCGCTCCGCCTCGGCGCTGTACGGGCTCGGGCATCTCCCGGCGGACATCCATGAGTTCACACTGCCTTCGAGACGACAGACGCGGAGGGCCGACGTCCGGCTCCATCAGCGTCCGGTCGCCAGGCACGATTGGACCGAGCTTCGCGGCCTTCCGGTCACCAGGCCGTCTCGCATCGCCGTCGACCTCCTGAGGGACCGCGAGGACCCCGAAGCGGTAGCCACCGTGATCGCCGATGCCATCAGAGGCGGCCACGAATACCCCGGTACGTTCGCCGAGGCGCTTGCTCCTCTCGCCGCCCGGTTCGGTCTCCGACGCGGTGACGGGCCCGCACTCCTCCGCTGGCTGCTCGACCTCGTCGGAGATCCCGACACGGCACAGTGGATCCACGAGGCGAGATCCGACATCACCGAAAAGAGACACTCCGGGTCTCCGCCGGCATCACCCGCTGCCAGGACCCTGTGATGGCCGCCAATCGATCGTACGGCAGCCCGGCCGCGTTTCGCCGTGCCTTGACTGACAAGCTGCGCGACATAGCGAAGTCCAGCCCCTGGTCGCTACCGCAGCTCCAGCGGCAGATCGCTTACGACCGGTTGCTCGAACGGCTGTACCTCGTCGACGACGGCTGGATCGTGAAAGGCGCAACCGCACTCCTGGCCCGCGACCTCGGCGTGCGGGGAACGATCGATGTCGACCTCTACCGATCCGCTGCCCTCGAGGTGGCCGAAGCCGAGTTGCGACAGGCAGTGACCCAGGACATCGGAGACTGGTTCCGGTTCGAGATCGGAGCGAGGCATACGCTCTCGGGCGGCGCGGAAGGTGTCCGCCTGCCGGTCACGGCCTCGATCGGCACGACGGACTGGTGCAGCTTTCGTGTCGACATTGTTGGACCCGAGATCCGCCTCACCGGACAGCCCGAATGGGTGCCGGCGCTCGCCCGTGTTGCGATACCGGGCCTCGAACAGCACGGCTATGTCGTCTATCCGCTCGTCGATCACATCGCCGACAAGGTGGCTGCCATCCTGCAGACCTACGGCACTGGACACGTCCCGTCGACCAGATACAAGGATCTCGTAGACCTCGTCGCCATCCTCTCGGAGGCATCGGTCGAGGCTGAACAGCAATACATCGCGCTTCGTTCGGAGGCCGACCGGCGCGGCATCGACCTGCCGAATGCCTTCTCCGTTCCCGATCGTGACCTCTGGGAAAGGGGCTACGCGGCGGAGGCCGGCCGATCGTTGCTGGACACAGCACTCACTCTGGACGAGGCACTCGCCATCGTGACACCGTTCCTCGACCCACTCTTCCACGACACCGCCACGGGCACGTGGGACCCGAAGGGTGGTAGCTGGAAGTAGAGCGGCACGGCGATCCATGTTCCGGAGCGCGTGTTACGTGAACTCGAGCGCCGGCCGTAGGTCTGGCATGCGGCGGTGTCGCGGCGTGCTGCGTTCCTAGCATGGCCCCAACGTGGGGACATGCAACGTCCCGAAGGGAACGGTGGTTACCGATGGCCGCAAGCGAGGACGTTGTCCGAGTCTCCCTGGACGGACGCGAGTTCACCTGTAACTACCTCGGTCCAGAGGCCCCATACGAGCCGGCGGCAGTAACCAGTGCCGCTGTCGTTCCGCTCCTGCCTGACGGCAGGATCGTGGCTGCCGCACTCGATCGTGGAATCGACCTTCCCGGCGGACATGTCGTCGTCGAGGATGCATCGGTCGAGGCAACCGTACGAAGAGAGGCACTCGAGGAAGCGGGAATCGAGTTGGGGCCACTCGCGCTGGCTTCGGTGATCGAATCGGATTACTTCGGACCTTCTCGTCTCACCTACATGCTGAACTACGTCGGCATGGTCGTCGGCTTCCGTCCCGTGAGCACGGAGCACGAGTCCTCAGGGCGTCGAATCGTTTCGATCGAGGAGTTCCTGAACGAGTACCGCGGTGACTCACACGGCATGCGGATCATTCTGCAACGAGCGCTTGCTTTAGCCCCACACGCCGGGATCGATCGAAAGGGGTGAACTGGCACACCGCAGATCGGCCTGCATTCCACGACCTCCATGCCCACGCGGCCCCCTTCATCACCGCCGGAGAGGACCCCTGCGTGATTTCCCAACGTCTCGGGTACGCCTCGATCCGGACCACCTACGGCGTCTACGGACACCTCTTCGAATGCCCGGATAGAGAAAAAGCCGTTGCCCTGGATGCAACCCGGGCGCGACTACTCCCGCAATCCTCCACCACGAGATCGCGTTCTCCGGCGTACTCGTCGGTGCGCTCGGCGCGAACCTGGCAGGTCTTAGGCCGTCACAGCGACCTGACTGTGGAGGCGGTCGGCCACCATCTCGACAACCGCCTCCGGCTCGAATCCGAGCTGCGCGGCCGTGGTCATCAGACGATCGATGGCGTCGCTCATGAGGCGCTCTGCCGACGGGAGCGCCACCGGCGGCGAGGACACATACGAGCCGTGCCGCCCCCGGGTGATGATCCAGCCCGCCTGCTCCAGTTCGCGGTACGCGCGGGCCACCGTGTTGGGTGCCACCCCGAGATCCCGGGCCAGTTGCCGCACCGGCGGGAGCCGGTGCCCCTGGGACAACACGCCCGAGGCTGCCATGACGGCGATCTGCCTCCGGATCTGTTCAAAGGGAGGCGTGGGATCGTGTTGATCGATCGCGATGATCACAAGATCTCCGCCTCCGACCGCCCGCGCGCTGACGCCGGATGGGGCGACGCGAGATCAGCCATAGCTCCAAAAACCACAAAGCCGAGCGCTGGCCCGACGACGGTCAGACCGACACCGAAGACCAGGTCCCTCCACGTGGAATCGTTCGGGTAGGTGAGCAGCGGCAACGCCGCCACCAGCGTGATCGCCGACAGGAACGTCGCGGCCGTCGTTGCCCCAGCAATCGCTCGAACCGATGTCGAGCGACGCGCCTCTTCCAGCCACAGCTCGGCCTTGTCGACGCCGCGCAGCGGTCTCCGCATGATGAACATGATGCCGACCCAACCAACGAACGCGATCGTCACCGTCGCGATCCAGATGATCCAATCCGCCGGCGGTTCGAGGGGTGTCACTGCGTGATCGATATCGCCAAGCTTGCCGAACCAGGCCACGGCCAGGCCAACGACGAGCGCGGCAGCACTGAGCAATGACCCCCAGCGAGGAATCGCATCTGTCGGCCGACGCCAGATGAGCTGTGCCCCACCGCTCAGGGGCCGTGGCCGGAGAAGCTCTCCCACCACTGCTCCCAACAGGTAGCCGACGACCACGACAACCCACTGCAATCCCCCAGAGAACCAGTCGGTCCGCGCGTTTCCCGTGATGACAGGCCCGATGCCGGCCACCAACCACCCGACAACGAATCCCGCGCTGCGCCATGATCTGGTCCATCGGACATACTCGATCGCCGCCGGAACGAGCCTCTCGATAGGCACGATCCCGCAGGCGGCGAGCCACTGCTCGGCTTGTTTCCTCCCGGTACTCCTGACCCGCCACACGGCGATCCCCACCGGCAGCACCACCCACACCAGCACATACACCCAGAAACCTGGCCATCTCAGGCCGTCGATCGGACTCCACATATTGTATTAATGTATCAGATCATCAATGCAATCGCAACAACGACCGACCTGCGGTTCCGGCGCCCCCTCCTTGCAGTTCGAGGCTCCTGAACGGACTGTCGCGGGTTTTCCGAGACTCTGGCGAAAGGGTTGGAGAGACCTCGAGGACAAAGATCCGCCCGAGCGTGGGTCTGTGCGGCAGCCCAATCCGCAGGCTGCTTCGGTCACTATGGTGGCGTGGTGAGCATTCGAGACGCAGGTAGCGCCGACGTCAATGCGATCGTGGACTTGGCAGCGCGCAAGCGTGCACAGTACGCCGAGTACAACCCCGCCTTCCACAAACCGGCGGCCGATGCCCGTGAGAAGCATGCTCCCTTCATCGCCAACCTGATCGAGTCCGAGGAAGTGATCTCCCTCGTCTACGACGATGGCAACGAAGCCACCGGCTTCGCCATCGGAATGCTCGTCGACCCGCCTCCTGTCTACGACCCCGGCGGCAAGACCTGCTTGGTGGACGACTTCATGGTGAACAAAGCCGACGCGTGGCCGTCCGTCGGACGTGCCCTGCTGGACGCGATCACCGAGATGGCACGAGCCCGGGGCGCTACACAGATCGTCGTGACTTGCGGCCCGAACGACACACCCAAACGGACCATGCTCGCCTCCGCCGACTGTACGGTCGTGACCGAGTGGCTCACCAAGCCTCTCTGAGCCGAGAACGGTTCGAGGACCCGTACGTCGTCTCCCAGCGCCTCGGACATGCCTCGATCCACACGACCTACGACGTCTCCGTGCGCGTGCCCACGGGCCAGGATCGGGAGGCCGCCAATGCCCTCAAGACGGCTCGAACCTCCCGTTCTCGTGACGCTTCGATGGGATTATTCCCGTGAAGCGTCACGAGAACGGGGGTGGTGGAGCTGAGGGGATTTGAACCCCTGACCCCTTGCATGCCATGCAAGTGCTCTGCCGAGCTGAGCTACAGCCCCAAGTGCGGACGTGGAGTGTACCAGGACGTGCTCAAGCTTCGGTCGGCGCGGGCTCCCATTCCACGCGGGGCGCATCGCCCCAGAGCCGCTCGAGGCTGAAGTACTCACGGGTCGCCGGTTGGAACAGATGGACGACCACATCCCCATAGTCGAGAAGCACCCACTCTGCTTCCTTGCGCCCTTCTCTGCGCAACGGACGCCGACCCTCGTCCTGCAACCTGAACTCGACCTCGTCGGCAAGGCTCTGCACATGACGGTTGGACGTGCCTGAAGCGATCACGAACACGTCGGTGATCCACAGGAGCTTGGAGACATCGAGAAGGACGACGTCGATACCTTTCTTGGCGTCGATCACTTGCGCGACGAGGCGGGCAAGCTGTCGACTGTCATTCCTAGGCTCGATGATCGCTCATACCTCCTCTGCGGGAATGTCCTGCCCCACAATGATAGTGAGATCCACAACTCCACTGGGTTGACGAACCTCGACGACGACCTCTCCCCTTCCCAGCACCTTTCTGGCATCGAGAGCGGCCTGCTGATGCTCCCGTCCCTGCGCGATGATCCGAGTCTCGGCATAGGTGCTCTTGTCGGCGTTGTCGGTGCGAACGATTCGGAACCCGTGGCGGATGAGCGCCGCCGCCACCGGACGGGTCGTGCCTATCCGGCCGTTCCCATTGAGCACTTCCACACGAGGTCGGGTCTTTGCAGTGAACTGCAGGTACGCGAAACGCCCGGAGGCGAAAGCGGCGGCCGCGTCTCCGCCGATCTGGTACATCTCCGAGTCACCCCCTGCACGCTCGATACGTTCGACCGGCACGGCTGTCAGTTGCAGTTCCTTCGACTGGACGGCGCCGAGCAGCGCCTGACGCGCCAAGGCCGGGTCACCGAGAACACGGCTGACCAACTGATCGACCAGAGCCGGCTGCGAGGCCATCCGGGAAAAGATCGCTCTCCAGACCGACCCTTGACGATCGAGCCATTCGAGCTGGGTTCCCGTCCCCTGCTCCGTGAGGATCCGTTCGACATCATCCTGTGATCGAAGGGCCGACCCGACATCCATCGCGACGACTTCGCCCGAGCCGACCTCGACCACGAGCGGCGATGTCAGGTCGACGTCGAGGCCCGATCCCAGGAGCGCGGTGAGTTCCCCCGCTGTGATCTGCACGCTCCCGTCCACCCGGACACCCAGCAGATTCGATACGGTCAACTCGGGAAGATTCGCCGCACCGAACCGGGTCGAGTCGCTGATCTGCCGATCGCCGAAACCGGGAAGTACGGTCAGCAGGCCCGGAGGGAAGAGCGCGATCAACGCTCCGTCCGGATCCGCGCCGATCAGCGCCAGGGACACTGCCCTGCCGCCATCGCCCGTCACGGCGATGAGCACCGACGCTCCCGACGCCGGCGGGGGGGCCTCACCTGCGGGACCCGCCGTGGGCCGAGAGATGACGATAAGTGAGACGGCGACCGCCGCAGCGATCAGGATGACGGCGCCGAGAGAAGCGAACAGGATCCTTCTGCGCGCCTCGCCGCGCACAGCCCTCCGGGCCGCACGGTTCAGCTCCCTGGGAGATGCCTGATCTTCCAGCAGTCCGCTCCTACGTCGCCTGCCTCCCCCCACGCGCACGACCAGCCCGCGAGCACGGCGCAGTTTGCGATGATCACCCATACAGACCTTGCCGGTTGATGTACTGCCAGACGTTCTCGCGAACCATGAAGCGGATCGAGAGACCGGAACCCGCACGCTCCCGAAGCATGGTCCCGCTCACATCGAGCGTGGGCATATCCAGCCAGGTGAAAGACCGGGGTACCACACGTTCGATGTCCTCCCTCGAGGTGCCCGGCCTTGGTGCGACGGCAAGATCGGCTCGTTCGAGCACCTCCTCCCAACGATGCCACGTCGTGATTCCTTGCGCGGCATCCGAGCCGAGGATGAGGAACAGCTCTTCATCATCGGGAAACTCGGTGAGGGTCTCGAACGTGTAGGTCCAGCCACTCCTACGGACTTCGCGGTCGTCGGCTTCGAAGTAGGAGACACCTTCGACCGCGAGCCGGGTCATCTCCCAGCGATCTTCCGGTGACGTCATCGAGTCACCGGCCTTCTGCCACGGGTGGCCGGCCGGAAGGAAAGTGACGACATCCAGTTCGAGATCGCGATAGGCGACCTCGCCCGCGACGAGATGCGCTATATGAGGAGGATCGAATGTCCCGCCAAGCAAGCCCCTACGCACGACCGAAAGCATAGGCGACAGAACAGACGATGGTGCACGTGTTACCGATCGAGCGGCACCAGACGCAAGCTACCCCTGCTGCACGACAACACCAGTGCCGGATCGATGTAGCGAGTCCCAACCCTCGCGGAGAGATGAAGAGCACCGACGCCATGATCCGTCCCGCTCTCCCCCAGCACATCCCCTGCGTGCAGTCGGTCCCCTGGTGCGACGGTGATTGCGAGAAGATACGAATACGACGTGCGAAGGGAACCGCCGTGGAAGATGGTCACGGTGCGAACTCCGGCCACCACATTCGCGAAGGTCACGGTCCCATCCGCCACCGCACGAACCGCGCTGCCCCTCTCCATGGCCAAGTCGACGCCCCAATGACCCGCGTAGGAACCGACGGGCGCGAACGTGCGAACGACCCGACCGACGGGCGAGGCGATCGCATCCCCGCACGGAACGCCGGGCACGGCGCCGGCGAGAACGATGACACCCACCAACAGGCTTCGCAGCATGGAGCACCTCTTCGCTCCCTCCCGTGCGACCACGAGGTAAACGGTACGTGTCGGAGCCGGTGAAGGGAAGGGGGACGATGTCGAGTCTCAGGCGACGACCGTGGAGACTGCCGAGGGATGCATGGCACGCATCTCGACGGCCGTGCATCGCCCTTCGGCGCAGTGCGCGATTGCGCTTTGTTACTTGAGAGCCACGACGCTCGCCCCGCGACACTGCACCGATGCCGGTCGCGATGCGAAGTACGAAATACGAAGTACCGAATACGAGATGCAACACGCACAGCCACGAATCAACGGACGGGCGTCACTCGGCAGACAGCTCCCGAGCGCTCAGACGACGTGGCCGACGGACTGTTCGGCAACGATTCGGAGGATCTCTTGGCGCAGTTCGTCCGGCTGGAACGGCTTGGTGATGAAACCGTCGGCACCGCTTTCGTCTGCACGCCGACGAGACTCCTCCTCTGCATGAGCCGTGAGCACCAACACCGGAAGTGACCGAGTCCTCGGATCGGAACGAAGCCGATCGAGGACCTCCCAACCGTCCATCTCGGGAAGACCGATGTCCAAGACCATGAGATCCGGACTCTCACTCAGCGCAGCCTCGAGAGCGCCGGGCCCATCCTCTCGCATCACGACCTCGAGATCGGCCGGGCGGAGGCACACCTCGATGAGGCGACGGATCACCGCCGAATCTTCGACGACCAGCACGCGGCGACTCACGTTGACACTCCTTCTTGAAGTCTTGCACCGTTCATCGGCAGCAGCCGTACGACCCTTAACGGGTTTCATTGCTCGCCGGCGTCCAAGCCGGCGTCCAGGCCGGGGTCCGGGCCGACGTCGCGCGCTGCCGGTATCTCGTATTCGGCGCTTCGTATCGTGACGAGCATCGGTGTGAAACCGCGGGGCGAGCGTCGCGGCTCTGGTGGTGACGGCAAACCCGCAGCTGGAAACCGATGACTAGTTCGTCACCTGCTCCACGAACCTTCCGAGCTGTCGAAGCGTCCTCACCTCGAATGCCCGGCTGAACGGCTCGTAGACCCTCATGACCGAGTCCCCCGTGTTCCAATACGCTCTCGGCTCCGGATTCAGCCAGTACACCGAGCGCGCCGATGCGGCAATGTCGGCGAGCAGGTCGGGCCTCGGATCCCGGTAGTTCGTGCGAGCATCGCCCGCAACGATCACCGTCGACCTGGAGGTCACCTCACTGCCGTATCGCTCCCAGAAGATCTCCAGGGAATGCCCATAATCGGAGTGACCGTCGAACCACAGCACCTCGGCCTCTTCGTGCAGGCGTGACACGGCATCCTCGAAGTCGACACCCGGAGAGAAGAACCCCGTCACCTCATCGAGACCGTCGATGAACGCGAAGGAACGGAGACGTGAGAACTGCGCCGCCATCGCATACACGAACTGCAGCGTGAAGCGTGCGAATGTGGCCATCGATCCGCTGATGTCGGACAACAGCATGATGTCGGGCCGGGAGGGCTTCCGGACACGAAACTTGGGCTCCAGCGGCACCCCGCCCGTGGACAGCGATCGACGCACCGTCCGACGGAAATCGAGCCGGCCGACGCGACCTCTCTTTCGTCGCTCTGCCAACCGGGCTGCGAGCTTGCGGGTGAGTGGATGCAGTGCCCTCTCGATGCCCTGCAACTCATCGCGCGTTGCGTGCATGAGATCCCTGTCCTCGAGCGGTGTCACCCGCAGGGTGATCGCAACGGCTTCTCTTCCTCGATCGGCGACCAGGCGGCGCCGCACCTCAGCCTGCACCTGTTCACGGAACTCGCCCACCCGAGCCTGAAGGGCCTCTCGCAACAACCGCTCCTCGATGGCGGTCAACCCTCGCTCTCCAGCATTCTCGACAAGACGTTCGACGGCCCCGTCGAGGTCGAAGGGGCGAAGCGCCCGGTACAGATAGTACGTCCCACCGACCGGCCTGCCTGCTTCCATCCCTGCGAAACGACGAACCGCGTACTGTGCAAGGGCACGCAACAGAGCAGCGTCGCCGCTGTCGAGAGCGGCCGTCAACGCATCCATGAGGCTCCCGCCGCCTGCTCCCGACGGGGCACCCGGCGGAGTCTCGTGTTCGGGCTCGGTTTCTTCCGGTGTTGCACGATCGAGAGCGAAGTAGGTCTCGAATGCGGTCTCGAACGCCCCGTAGTGACGGAAGTTCTTCACCAGCGTGGCGCTGAGCGCGGTCTTCAGTGCACCCCGATCGACGAGGTCGATCTGGCGAATTGCCTCCATCGAATCGATGGCCTCGACCATCGAGACGGGGACACCCGCGGCGCGCAGCTCCTGGATGAAGCCGGTGAGCACGTCGAGGAACATCAGCCTTCCGCGTCGGATCGGAAGTCGTCCGTCACCTTCTCGATGTCGGTCTGGTACTTCAACAGCACATGGAGCGTGTCTCGCACGATCGCATTGTCGAGGGTTCGAACTCCCAGAGCGAGCAAGGTCCGGGCCCAGTCGAGAGACTCCGAGATCGACGGCGGCTTGCGAACCTGGATGCTCCGAATGCTGTGCACCAGCCTGGACACCTGATCGGCAAGGTAAGCCGGCAGTTCGGGTACGCGGGCCAGCAGGATCTCTTTCTCACGCTCGACGGACGGGTAGTCGATATGCAGGAAGAGGCACCGCCGTTTCAACGCCTCGGAGAGTTCTCGGGTGTTGTTGGAAGTCAGCACGACCATCGGCTGGGTACGAGCGGTGATCGTCCCGAGTTCCGGGATCGACACCTGGAACTCGGAGAGCACCTCGAGGAGCAGCGCCTCGGTCTCGACTTCCACACGATCGATCTCGTCGATGAGCAATACAACAGGTTCTGGAGACCGAATCGCCTCCAGCAGAGGTCTCGTCAGCAGGAATTCCTCAGAGAAGATGTCGCCTTCGATTTCCTCCCAGGCCTTGTTCTCCCCCGCCTGGATCCGCAGCAGCTGCTTCTTGTAGTTCCACTCGTAGAGTGCCTTCGATTCGTCGAGCCCCTCGTAACACTGCAGGCGGATCAGCGCCCTCCCCGAAGCCGCGGCGAGCGCCTTGGCCAGTTCGGTCTTGCCGACACCGGCAGGGCCCTCGACCAGAATCGGTTTGTCCAGACGATCGGCGAGAAAGACGACCTGGGCGATCCGATCATCGGCAAGGTAGTTCTGGCGCCGGAGCGCCTCCTTGACTTCTGCCGCGTCACCGAGTCCGCTCGGTCCGTCGGTCATCGTGTCTCCTCCAGGGCTCCCGGCGAGTGTACCGGCCGCGCCGGCCCACAACGCCGTGCCTGGAGCCGGACAACCTATCATTGCTCCGGCATGAGAATCGTGATTGCAGGCAGCGGCCGTGTTGGAGGGGATCTCGCCCACGCGTTCGCCGACAAAGGCCATGACGTGTCGGTCGTCGACGTGGACAAGTCCGCCCTCGAACTGCTCGGCTCCACGTTCAACGGCTCGGTCCACCACGGCTTGGCGTACGACGTGCAAACCTTGCGAGAGGCGGGCATCGAATACGCCGACGCGTTCATCGCCGTCACCAATTCCGACAACGCCAACCTCATGTCCGTACAACTGGCGAAACAGGTCTTCATGGTCCCGACGACCATTGCCCGCCTCGACGATCTATTCCGGGAACCTGCCTATCAGGAACTCGACATCGACTACGTTCCGGCGTCTCGCCTCGTCTCTCGGGTGATGTTCAAGAAGGTCATCGAAAAGGAGTTCGACTTCCACCTGACCTTTGAGACCGGAGAGGTCGAGATTGTCGACATACACCTGGGCAAGCGAGCCGACGGCATGTCGGTTGCCGAGTTCGAGGTGACGGGACGTCTCAGGGTTGCCGCCGTCCGCCGGGGGGACACGACGCTCATCCCCCAGGATGATTTTCTGCTGCGCCAGGGAGATCTCCTGACGGCGGCCGCACGTCAGGGAGTCGGCCACAAGCTGCACAGGTACCTCGAGGAGGTCGACCGATGAGAGCCATCGTGGTCGGAGGGGGAAAAGTCGGCGGGTATCTCGGCAAGGCCCTCAGGAAAGAGGGGCACACGGTCACCGTGGTCGAACGGAGCAAGCCGAAAGGTCAGCGACTCGGGGATACGTCCAATGTTCTCGTCATCATCGGTGACGGCACGGAAGTCCAGGTACTCAACAAGGCGAATGCCGCACGAGCCGACTGGGTCGTCGCTGTCACAGGCAAAGACGAGGACAATCTCGTCGCTTGTCAGCTTGCCAAGACTTTGGGTGCAAAGCATGTCATCGCACGGCTGAACGACCCGACGAATGCCCCCACGTTCGCGGCGCTCAGGGTTCCTGTCGTTGCCGTGACCGACATGATCGTGCAGGTCATCTCTCGAGAGGTACAGCTCGAGGTCGAGAAGCTGGAAAGGGTAACGCTCCTCGCACGAGGTGAACTCAGCCTCGTCGAGGTCGACATCCCCGATGGAACTCCGATCCGGCCCGTGAGCAAGGCAGCCCTGCCGCCCAAGACCGTCCTCGTGGCCTTGCTTCGTGAGGACGAGGTGTTCATTCCCCACGGTGCCACAGAGCTGCGGCCCGGAGACAGGGTGCTGGCCGTCACGACGCTTCCCGAGGAAGACGAACTCCGAGAAGCTCTCGGCGCGGGGTCGGACCAGTGACATTCCGTCCGAGGCCTGCGGTGGTTCGAAGGGTGTATGAGAACGTCACCGGAGCGCTGGCGACACTCGCCATCGAGTTTGGCGTTGCCGTGCTTCTCTTCGCGATGTCCTTGATAACCGCAGCCGTGATCATCGCACTCTTTCGCTGATGCTGTTGCGACCAACCCAGGACGACCTGAAACTCATCGGCTACAACGTCGCCCGGATGCTGCTCATCTCGGCTGTCGCCGGACTGATCCCTCTCGCCTGGGCACTGGCCGCCCGTGAGTGGGCTCCGGCGGCGGATTTCCTCGTGATGGTTGGTCTGTACGCGGTACTCGGTGCCCTCGGACTCATTCTGCGCCCACAGAAGGACCGCTTGGACTGGAGCCACGGGATGGTCGTCGTGGCACTGATCTGGTTGATCGTTCCCATCGTCGGAGCCGTCCCGCTGGCACTGTCGGGCCACTTCGCCGGCTGGCTGGATGCCTTCTTCGACGCCATGAGCGGTATCACGACCACAGGGCTGACCCTCGTCCAGGACCTCGATCACATGGCATCCTCGATGGTCATCTGGAGACACGTCCTCCACTTCCTGGGCGGCCAGGGAATCATCATCGCGGCGCTCAGTCTCTTCTCGGGAGCAGGCACCGCAACCCTCTACTACGGGGAAGCCAGGGACGACCAGATCTTCCCTTCCGTACGCTCCACGGCCAGGTTCATCTGGCTCGTCTCCATCCTGAACGGCGTGGCGGGCATCGCCGCCCTCTCACTCGTCGCGTACCTGGACCTCGGGTTCGGGGCGCTCCGGTCCTTCTATCACGGTGCGACGATCTTCATGGCAGCGTTCGACACCGGCGGTTTTGCTCCACAGAGCACCAGCATCGCCTACTACCACTCGGCACCGTTCGAAATGGTCGTGGCCGTGCTCATGGTCGCCGGAGCGATGAGCTTTGGGGTCCACTTCGCACTGTGGCGTCGCAGGTCGGTGCTCGGCAACCTCGAGACGAAGACGATCCTGCTCACGTTCGCAGGGACGCTGATCATCACACAGATCGGACTCGCGATGGCAGGCACCTACCGCAGCATTGCCGGACTCGGGCGCCAGAGCTTCTTCCAAGTGCTTTCCGCGCACACGGGTACCGGCTTCTCGACGGTCCCCTCCAAGGAACTGGCCATGTGGGGTGGGTTGGCATTCGGAGGAATGACGATCGCGATGGCCCTCGGAGGAATGGCCTCGTCGACGGCCGGCGGAGTCAAGTCGCTTCGGGTCGGCCTGGTACTGCGCTCCATCGGAGCACAGGTCAAACAGGTGCTGTTGCCCGAGGGAGCCGTGATCTCTCACCGCTTCTGGCAGAACGGCCCCAGGACCCTCACCGACAATCTCAAACAGGCCGTCATGGCCATCTCCTTGCTCTATGTGGCCCTGTACATCTTGGGTGCCGGCATCGCGCTCGCAGTCGGCATCCCTCTCCAGCAAGCACTGTTCGAATCGGTGAGCGCGGCGGCGAACGTCGGCCTTTCGGTCGGTGTCACGACTCCCTCCATGCCCGCGGCACTCAAACTGACCTACGCCTTCCAGATGTGGGCCGGCCGGCTCGAGTTCATCGCAATCTTCGCCCTCATCGGATTCGCATGGTCGCTGGTGAGAGGGAAATGATGCGCACGTTCGCTCTCCTGCTCATCGTCGCCCTGCTGCTGCTCGTCGCCTCTCCCGCCCTGGCGGCCACGGCCACCGTGAGCGGCGCGCAGCTGATCGCAAACCCCGCAGCCTTCGACGGGAAACAGGTCACGATCTCCGGAGAGCTCATCGGTGACTACGGCTTCCGAGATGACGGCACCGTCTGGGCACAACTCAATGACGACGCATACGCCCTCTCGCCGTTGCGTGCCGGTGGAAGCCTGCGCGGGGCGAACACCGGTATCGGCATCCACGCAGACAAGGCGTTCTTCGTCTCGCTCGATCCGCCAGGACGGTACAACCGAGTCGGTCCGATCGTGAGTGCCACGGGCACATGGCGCTACCACGATCCCGGTCGGGGTGGAGAGAGCTACCTGGAGGTCGAGTCCCTCGAGGTCGTCAAGCAGGGGTACCCTGTCGGCGAGAACACCCGGCCCGCCGTGGTGGTCGTCGGCCTCCTGCTGGCGATCGCCGCCGCGGCTCTGCTCGTCTTCGGCGCCGCGGTCAGAGCCAAGGAGTAGCAGGCGGCACCGGTCGTCTTCGTGTGCCCGATCAGGGCTCGTACCGAAGCCGGCCGCCGTGGTCGCCCCGCGATCCCTCATCGACGTCACGTTCGATACGAGATGACGAAGGACGGCATACGCGTGTGACGTGATCCGCCGTCCCTTGACGCCCCGGCGTCGCTCGGCGGGTTCCTACTCGTCTTCGAACTCGAAAACCAGGTCGCCGATCCGCACGTCGTCCCCCGACTTCGCACCCGCATCTCGAAGTGCATCGTCGACGCCGAGACGCCTGAGGCGCTTCGCAGCGAGATCGGCCGCCTCCGGAATGGTCAAATCGTGAAACCCGATGGCACGCTCGGCATCCCTTCCGTCCACGATCCAGACCCCTTCCTCTCTTCGCACGGTGAAACCGGGCCCGATCGGACGGTGCAGCTCATAGCCTTCCCGATCTTCACCCACGTGCGCCGCGTGCTCGATCTCGTCGGCGATGGCGTGAAGCAAGGTCGGAATCCCCTCGCCGGTCACGGCCGAGATCGCGAACGGTGAGACGTCGAAAGCGGCCAGCGCCTCCCGGCTCTCGGGGAGATCGATCTTGTTCATGACGACGAGCCTGGGGCGCCGGGCCAGGTCCGCCGAGTAACTGGTCAGCTCACGGATCAGGATCTCCAACTGCTCCTCCGCCGACACCGGTTGCAGCGCGGACGGGTCGAGCAGCAACACGAGCACACGGGATCGCTCGACATGCCGCAAGAACTCATGACCGAGGCCCTTGCCGTCCGACGCTCCTTCGATCAGACCCGGAATGTCGGCGAGCACGAACTCGCGATCGTCGACGGACACGACACCGAGGTTTGGCTGAAGTGTCGTAAATGGATAGTCGGCGATCTTCGGCCGTGCTGCCGACACGACCGAGATGAGTGTGCTCTTGCCCGCGTTGGGAAAACCCACGAGCGCGGCGTCCGCGACGAGCTTCAGCTCGAACTCGAGCCACGCCTCCTCGCCGTATTCCCCCTGTTCACAGTAGGTGGGAGCGCGATGTGCAGGATCGACGAGTGCCGCATTTCCCCTGCCGCCCCTTCCGCCCTCCAGGACGACGACTTCTTGGCCGTCTTGCACGAGGTCGGCGAGCAGTGTGCCGTGTTGATCTCTGACGGTCGTACCACAGGGAACCAGGAGTACGAGGTCTTCGCCTCGTCTTCCCGCTCGCAGATCGCCCTGACCGTGGGTACCGTCGCCGGCCCGATGATGAGGATGCCTCCGGTACACGAGCAGTGTCGCCACCGATTCGTCCGCCCTGAGGATGACGTTGCCGCCGGCGCCCCCAGAGCCACCGATGGCGCGACCACGCGGCTTGCCTCGCATCCTTTGGAAACTGACGACGCCTGCACCCCCGTCGCCGGCACGAACGCGAACCCGAACTCTGTCGATGAACACGGGTTCCTCCCCTTCAGTCGGTGAGGATGTGGACCAGTCTCCGCCCGTTCCGCCGACCGTATTTTACGATACCGTCCGCCGTCGCGAACAGTGTGTCGTCACCACCGCGTCCAACGTTGTCGCCGGGATGAATTCGAGTCCCGCGCTGCCGCACGATGATGGCACCCGCAGACACTACCTGTCCATCAAAGACCTTCGGTCCGAGTCGTTGGGCGGCCGAATCCCGACCGTTCTTCGACGACCCTCCTGCTTTCGTCTTGGACATGTCACTTCTCCTCTGGCGGGGCCGTCTCGGCCTTCTTCGCCTCGTCGGCCTTCTTCGCCTCGTCGGCCTTGGCCGTCTTCTCGGGTGTCTCGATCCCGGTAACCTCCGCCGCCGTCTCGGACGTCTCGATCCCGGTGACCTCCGCCGCCGTCTCGGGCGTCTTCGCCTCGTCGGCCTTCTTCGCCTCGTCGGCCTTGGCCGTCTTCTCGGGTGTCTCGATCCC
>JAADGS010000072.1:0-1518 GCA_013152275.1 Actinomycetota bacterium
CGATCATTTGGCGAGCCGTTGTGGGGTCGTCATCCCAGATGCTGTTCACTCCCTCAAGCTGGACCGCCACGGCGCTGAGCGTGTGCGCCAGTGTGTCATGCAATTCACGGGCCAGGCGCCGCCGCTCCTCGCTCATGGCCAACCGCTCGCGTGCAATTGCACCCTCCGCCAGGGCTTCGCGCTGCAAGCGGAGTGCGCTCACCAGCTTTGTGATGACAAGGCCGACAAACGTGAACAGGGTCGCCCGGCCGAGCATCAACCCGCCGAGCAGGGCGAGATCGGCGCCCATGTCCTCAAGCGGCGGAATTGTCAGCGCAGCCTCAAGGAAGAACGTTCCGACCGAGAAAAACAGCACCCAGCGGAACCGGTATTGCCACGCAACGAAGATCAGCGGGACGAACAGATAGAAGAACAACAACCAGTAGTCGGCAATCGCCTCGTTCGCCGAAGCACCCTCGGCGAGGCGGGCAATGATCGTGATCCTGCTCTCAACAATCGGACCGATCGCCGCGACCCACAGGGCGATCGGCAGATACTTTCTCCCGAGCCGGGCCTGGAGCCGGTGAGTGGCGAGATAGATGAACAAGAACCCGAGGATGATGATCCCCGGTTCCGGGACGAACAGCGGGTCGCCCGCAGCACGGTCCTGTCCAATGAGCTGCAAGAACACCAATAGGGCGAGCCGAACCGCTACGTACCAGCGGAACAAGCGGATGAGGCCCGGTTCGATATCTGTATGTGCCACGAATCCATTATCGGCGCTAAATCCCGTGTGGCCAGGGTTTTGTGACATCTGTCATATGCGATGTGACAAATGCACATCGGTTCGTGATCCCAGCTACTGGTCGCCAGGCGGCGGATGTCGTGCAATGGATATTGAAACCCAACGAGTTCATGGAGGTAAACCATGAAGCAGAAAAAGATCCGCATACTGGCGAGTGTTGCCGCTCTGGCACTGATCGCCAGCGCCTGCAGCATCAACGTCGAACGCAACGTCGACGGGTCGCTCCAGGTCACGGGAGAGATAACGGCCCAAGCGCTCGCCACCGAATTTGAGCGCGACCCGGACAACGACTCCGTGAAACTGTCCATCAACGATGGTGTCATGTTGCTCGACGTCGAGGGTGTCGACGAGAACGGCGAGTACGTTGCGAACCTTCGTATCGAACTCTCCGCCGTCGACGGGGTGCTGGTGGTCAACATCACCGAGGCGTTCTACAACGGTTGGACCGTTCCCGATGACATGAGGAAAGAGTTCAACGCCGAGATTTCGAAGGAAATCAGGGAGGGGCTTGACGAAAACCCCGACGCCACGCTGGTCTCCCTCGTCGCCGACAACGACAAGATAGTTGCCGAGTGGCGGGTCGAGACAGAGGACTCCAAGAAGAGCTGATCCCACCTACGCACAAGCAACGATGGGCCCGGGTTGTATCCCGGGCCCATCACGCGTCACTGCCGTCTTCGGCGTGGTTCCCTGGGTTTTGGCGTAGCTGGGGGCCATATATGGCCCCCAGCTAC
>JAADGS010000072.1:1537-4777 GCA_013152275.1 Actinomycetota bacterium
GAAGAAACGGGTCGTGGCTTGGAGGGTTTCGGGACGCCGGTCGAGGTTGCGTAGATCGCATGCGAGATCGCGTGTCCGGTCACACGGATTGTTGCACGCATGCTCGCCCGACCAACCCTCGATAACCGGGCCGGGGTCGGTGCTAAGGTCCGCTGCCTATGGTTGATCACGACGCAGACCTACGGGTTGAAGAGTTGGGGCTGGTCCTTCCCGAGGCTCCCGATCCTGTCGCCTCGTATGTGACGTTGGTGCAGTTTGGGGACCTTGGGTACACCTCTGGCCACGGCCCCGTACGTCTGGATGGCTCTTCCGTAGTTGGCAAGGTCGGTCTGGATCTGACCGTAGCTGCTGCCCAAGATGCAGCCAGACTCACCGCGTTGAACATACTGTCAACGATACGCACGCGCCTAGGTTCCCTGAACCGTGTCACCCGGGTGATCAAGGTATTGGGTTTGGTGAATGCAACACCCGAGTTCACTGAACATCCTGCGGTTATCAACGGCTGCTCGGATCTTCTTGTGGCAGTGTTTGGCGACATCGGTCGACACGCCCGTTCCGCAGTCGGAGTTGGTTCACTACCGGGAAACATCCCCGTCGAGATCGAAGTGATACTAGGTATCCGCGAGTTGGAAGCCAGCTCTCGCCCCACGTAGGTCCGTCGAATGTTCGACATGTCTCGAGTCATCACAAGCTCCGCGGCCACTGCGCATCGACTCGTTTGGATGAGCAACGCTCTCGCCTTCTGAACTGACACCCACATCCATGGACGGATAGGTCGCCCGCTGTTCTACGGTGGTCCGACTGCGGCGTGGTCCGCTGTGGACGGTCTGGACCTCGGTGCGACTCGCTCCGTGACGCCTGAACTGCGGTGTGATGGTTGCCAAATTCGTCAGATGTCTTCACCGATACCCAGCGGAAAATCATTGGGGCGACGACGTGAGTCCGGTCGTCGCGCGAGAGTGTTCAAACCCGTATCGCCGGTCGACATCTTTGGCTGTCTTCCGCAGCCGCGAATGATCTGCAGATGGTCGAACCTGCCAAAGTCCATCGTTGGTTCGGTGAGCGCCTCGACAAGAGTATCCCGTCCGATGTCGGAGATGGGATTGGGTGAACTCACCGGATGGATCGCCGGAACGGATCAACTGTTGGTGGCCTCGGTTTCGTTGCCGATGATCGCGCTATAGGATGACAGAGCCCGGAAACACTCGGATGTGGATGCGAATCGGAAGTCCAATTGCAAAGCCCTGAATGCTCCGATGCGCTACCCCGTGGGTCAGCACCTGAGTCGTCCTGGTATGGAATGCTGCGTCGTCGCTCGAAGTGCGAGCGACCTCCTCGGCGTGAGACGCGACCCGCCCAACCATCTGGCACGCCTCCAGGTGCTTCGCCAACCCCATGGCGTATCGTCGTGTCGGCCCTGGTGCGATGTTGCAACGGTGGGTGATCGGCCCGACTATTTGTCATGTCTGCCTGACGACTTGTCCGGTCGGTGCCGGGGAGGTTTCGGTACCGTAGCCACCGTCGCGAACTCGACTGTATTCGGATACGGCTGAAGTATTAGGCACCAAGGGACGCGACTAATAGTCAGATCTTTCGAGAATTGGTCGTAGGTGGTTTCTGCTTGACACTACGAAGAGGAGGTCGTAAGCTCCTATCTGAACTGCTGTTCACAGACATGAACTACGGAGAGGGAGAACACCATGACGGACTCGAATGCTTCTCGAGGGATAGATCGACGTCGATTTCTCAGGATTGTTGGCGGTACCGGGATAGGTATCGCAGCAGGAGGAATTTTCGCCGCATGCGGTGGGACGTCCTCCCCGACCACGACCGCGGGGGTGACGTCAACAATCGCAGGGGCGACTTCAATCCCTGGGACGACTGCAATTCCGGTCGGGACCTATCCAGGTGTCGACCTTCTCAAGTTCCATGCATGGGATTTCCAACCGGACGTAATCGAGCAGCATCTGAAGAACTGGACCGCAAGGTCCGGTGTCGCCGTCGATCTCAGTGTGACGCCAAACGTCGGCTATTCCGCCGACTTGCAGACCAGGATGCGTGGTGGCGAAAAGCTAGATCTCTTCTATAACTTCGTTCCCCAGTCGCAGGACTATGTGGTGAACGGTTGGTCGCAGGACCTTTCAGATCTGCCCGATGTAGATCAGATGCTTGCGGAAATGTATCCCTCTTCACGCGAGAAGTACACCACGAAGAACGGGATGGTCATCAGTGTTCCGTACTTCAGCGCTGTTCATAGCGTGCAATACAACACGCGACACTTGGCTGATGCTGGCCTCTCCTTGCCGACGAGCTTTTCCGAGATATTTGATCAGTGCCAGACCCTGAAGGCCTCCGGAATCGCCTCCCCCTACACCGCGTTTTGGATCAAGCAGTTCACCGAGGAGTACTTCCTCACGTATCTCCTGGCCGAGGGCATCGTTCCCTATGGCGACAACGGTGAACCCGTGTTCGCGGACGATTCGAGGACTGCCGACGTTCTCGCGTGGTGGCAATCCATGTACCAGGAAGGCCTGACACCAGCGTCAATTCTGACGGATGATCCTGGCAAGAGTTCGCTCCTCATGTCTGAGGGGAAGGCAACGTTCTACACGATGCACAACTATTTCCTCAAGTTGATCCGCGATCTTGATGGGCCCGAAACTGCGAACATCGAGATGGCGCCAAAGATGCACGGCCCGACTGGCAAGACACTCCAAATCGGTGAGGTTGTCCAGATGGGAACCAAGACATCGGGTGACGCACGCAACGCCGCATGGGACCTCATGAAGGTCTACGGATGGAAGAATCCCCAGGGCGAATACGACGTCTTGAAATCGTGGGCCACGGCCGCGGGCCTGGGCGCCCCGTATCCCGGATTCTGGACTGATCCAAAGGTTATCGCGGCGTACCCCGATTACATGCCGATGGCTCTGATATCCGACATCTTCGAAAGTGGATCTGATGTCGTTGGTGCGAGGTCATTGCCGTGGTACGGCGACTTCCAGATTGATGTCGGTGACCGCATTCACAAGATGATCCTCAACCAGGTAACTCCGGAGGAAACCGTCGCTCTGCTCGCAGAAGACGCCGTTGCCCGTTCAGAGGGAAGAGGTGGGCTGTAGGCCGCAGGGGTAGGTACGCGAGAGCGACGTAGAAGGGAAGCAAACGTGCGTCGACTAATGCGCCGGAACCCCTCTTGTTCCACGATTCGCCATGGATCCCTGAGGCCACTCGTATGAA
>JAADGS010000073.1 GCA_013152275.1 Actinomycetota bacterium
CTCGTGTTGCGTGAGCAGATCGTCAACGAGCAGCTCCCGCAGCTTCTCGAGATTCAGGCGAGGCTCGATGCTGCCCTCGATGAACCGGCCGGTGCAGGCTCATGAGCGACCCGTCCCGCCCTTGGCGCCTCGCGTGGCGACGTCGACACGGCTGGGTTCGACTCACCGCCTGGATCGTCGTCCTCGTCGTGCTTCCTGTGGCCGCCTACCAGTTCGGACGGAGAGCCGACACGCCTGCGGAGGCGATCGCACATGCCGCACCGCCTGCACCGGCCGATATCACTGCCACGGTTGAACGGCGGACCCTCGAAGCTGCCGAGGTGTTCCTCGGAGAAGTCACGCTCGATGTCGTCCCACTCGCCACCCCACGAGCGGGTGTGGTCGTCGACATTCCGGTGGAAGCCGGCGACACGACTACCGAAGGCACTGTCGCCGCGGTGCTCGACGACCGACCGATCGTCATGCTCCGCGGTGACCTGCCGCTGATCGACGACCTCCAACCTGGTGCGACCGGCTCGTGGGTGACGCAACTTCAACAGTCCCTGACCCGACTCGGGCTCTACACGCTCGAGGTGGACGGCAGGTATGGTCCGGCGACACAGTGGGCGGTGAGCAGGCTGTACGAGTCGATCGGATTTCGCCCGCCGACCGCATCGGAGCCGCTGTCGGGCCGCGCGACGGCCGGTGGCACGCCGCTCCCGTCGGCGGAGGTCCTGTTCGTGTCCTCGCTGCCGACCAGGGTCATCGACGTCTCGGCGCATCGGGGTGACATCGTTGCCGCCGCCGATGTGCTCATGGACTTCGCCGGAGCCGCCCCGGCTGTCGTCGTGCGGGTCGACCCCACCGACGCGAAGCGATTCCATACCGGAGATTCCGTGCTGATCCGTCGAGGCGGCGGTCAGGACGACCTGCCGGGACGGGTGCAGTCCATCGAGGAGAACACCGCGGAGGAGGCCGGGGGCCTCACCCAGATTGTGACGATCGCCCCCGATGCTCCTCTTCCTGCCGATCAGGCCGGCAAGACGGTAAAAGTGTTGGTCGGCGCCACCTCGACTGGCGGGCCGGTGCTGGTGGTCCCGGTGACCGCGATCAGATCCGCAGCCGACGGCGGCACCTATGTGGACGTGCAGACCGCGCCGGAGGAGTTCGACCGAGTACCGGTGACCGCCGGCCTGGCCGTCGGTGGTTTCGTTGCCGTCGAGTCCCCCGACGGTCGCCTCCACGAGGGAGGCAAGGTTCGGGTCGGGACCGTGGCGGAGACCGGCGGGTCATGAGCGAAGTCGCTCGGCTGGAAGGGGTCGGCCGCACCTTCGGACCCCGCGAGGAGGTGACGGCGCTTGCCGACGTGGACCTGGCGATCGAGGAGGGTGCGTTCGTCGCCGTCGAAGGACCCTCCGGTTCCGGCAAGTCGACACTGCTGAACATTCTTGGGCTCCTCGATACACCGTCCACCGGACGCTATCGACTCGATGGGAACGATGTGACCGGGCTTCGGGCCGGGGAGGCGGCACGAGCGCGCGCCGAGTTCCTCGGGTTCGTGTTCCAGTCCTACCATCTGCTGGCGGCCAAGAACGTCATCGACAACGTCGTGCTCGGCGCCTCCTACCGTGCCATCCGTCGTCGGGAACGGTATCGAAGAGCATTCGATGTGCTCGACGAACTGGGTCTCGCGCATCGTGTCACCGCCATGCCCCCAACCCTTTCGGGGGGTGAGCAACAGCGTGTCGCCATTGCACGCGCCGTCATCGGCGGCAAGCGGCTGTTGCTGTGCGACGAACCGACCGGCAACCTGGACTCCGAGAACACCCGCAAGGTCGTTGAGGTTCTGCGACGGATGGCACACGAGGGTATCGCCGTCGTCGTGGCCACCCACGACCCGATGGTGGCACGAGAGAGTGATGCCACCGTCCGGCTCGTCGACGGCCACCCGGTCACATGAGGCGTCTTGTCCAGGCGATCGGCGAGGCGACCTGGGGTCTGCTGGCGCAACCCCGGCGTCTCATCGGTGCGGGCCTGGCGACCTCCCTCGGGATTGGACTGTTTGTGGCCGCATGGACGTTGAACGTCACCGCCGGGCAGCAGATCTCTGCGAGTTTCGACGCGTTCCGAGCGACCGAGGTTCGCGTCTCGAGCGACACGGGAGGTGGTGACTGGATTCCCGCCGACTATCTCGAGCGCCTGGCGCAGATGTCGGCCGTCGTCACGGCGCAGAAGCTCACCGACCTCGACAGTGTGACCATCTCCACCTCGGTGCCGGAACGGCCGGACCTGGGCACCAGCCTGTCCGCCCGCGCCTGGGGCGTCGATGATGATGGGCCGAGAGCAATCGCCGCCGTGATCGATGGATCCAGGATGGAGCCGACGCCCGGAGAGACACCAACGGTGCTGCTCGGCGGCCGTGTCGCGGCTGCCCTCGGCATCGACACGGTCGACGGAGTGCAGTCCATCTGGATCAACGGCAACCCGGCCGTCGTGCGCGGCATCATCCGTTCGGTCGGCCGGCGACGTGAGATCCTCGACGGGATCGTGGTACTCGATCGGGATGCTGCCACGCTCGGCCTGCACTCGGTGGCGGATGAGATCATCATCGAGACCGTCGGCGGCGGCGCAGCCCAGGTGGCCGAGCAGGCCCCTCTGGCGCTTCGCCCCGACAATCCCGAAGCCGTCACCGCGATCGCTCCACCCGACCCCGAACAGTTCCGCCGGCGTTTCGAGGGTGATATCAAGCAGGGACTCTTCGCGATCTCTGGTGTGGCGATATTGATCGGAGCGATGACGATCAGCAGCACCATCGCCACCTCGATCCTCTCGCGTACCGCCGAGATCGGACTTCGGCGGGCGCTGGGTGCACGGGCAGGCGACATCCTTGCGATGGTCATCGCCGAAGGCGCGACCATGGGGTTCTTCGGCGGTCTCGTCGGAGCGAGTTTGGGCGTCGTCGGTGCGATCGCGGTCTCGGCGCGGCTTGGTTGGAACCCGATCGTCGACCCGGCAGCCACGGGTCTCGCCGTTGGCGCCGGAGTCGTGATCGGTATTCTCTCGGCCCTGCCGCCGGGATTCCGAGCCACTCGGATCGATCCTGCCGAAGCGCTCCGGTCCGTCAACTGACCGTCGGCTCTGCAACCGGCTTCCAGGATTCTGCAGCCGATCGCCGAGGGCTGTGCTTCAACCGGCACCGGCAATCGGCGACTGGCGACCGCTTTGGTACCCTGCTCCATCTGGCAGAGGGAGAGACGTGGAGATCGAGATCGGCATCGGAAAATCGGGGCGGCGGGCGTACAGCTTCGATGACATCGCAATCGTTCCCAGTCGCAGGACGAGAGATCCCGAAGACGTCGATATCTCCTGGCAGTTCGACGCGTTCAACTTCGACCTCCCGATGCTCGGTTCGGCGATGGATTCGGCCATCAGCCCTGCGACGGCGAAAGAGATCAGCAGGCTGGGGGGACTCGGGGTTCTCAACCTCGAAGGTCTCTGGACCCGGCACGAGGACCCGATACCGCTGTTCGAAGAGATCGCCACGCTGTCCGCCGGCACGGCGACGCGCAGGATGCAGGAGATCTACGCAGAACCGATCAAGCCGGAACTGATCGGAAGGCGAATCGAGGAGATGCGCACTTCCGGCGGCATCACGGCCGCCAGCCTGACCCCGCAGAGAGTGCGCGACTACGCGAAGCTGACCGTGGACGCCGGGCTCGACGTGCTCGTGGTCCAGGGCACCGTTGTCTCTGCCGAGCATGTCTCGACCCGCTCGGAGCCGCTGGACCTGCGTGAGTTCATCGCCAACTTCGACCTTCCGGTGATCGTCGGAGGATGCGCCTCCCACTCGACGGCCCTGCATCTCATGCGCACCGGCGCGGTCGGCATTCTCGTAGGTGTCGGTCCCGGTGCCGCCTGCACGACGAGAGGTGTGCTCGGCATCGGTGTCCCGCAAGCGACAGCGATCGCCGACGCCGCCGGAGCGAGGATCCGATATCTCGACGAGACCGGCCGCTACGTTCATGTGATCGCCGACGGGGGAATGCGCCGCGGCGGCGACATCGCGAAAGCCATCGCATGTGGCGCCGACGCCGTGATGATCGGTTCCCCACTGGCAGGAGCGACGGAGGCGCCCGGGCGGGGCTTCCATTGGGGTATGGCGACGTTCCACCCGACGCTGCCCCGCGGGGCACGCGTCGAAGTCGGCGCCCTCGGCACCCTCGAGGAGATCCTCATCGGCCCTGCGTACGAGAATGACGGCCGCAGGAACCTTTTCGGCGCCCTGCGGGTCTCGATGGCGACGACCGGCTACCGGGATCTCAAGGAATTCCAGAAGGCAGAAGTGATGATCGCTCCGTCCCTGCAGACCGAAGGCAAGGCGCTGCAGCGATCCCAGCAGGTGGGAATGGGTTGACCTTGCAGCGGGAGTACGGCCAGGCATCCACCGGTGATTTCGACAGGGTGCTCATCGTCGATCTCGGGGCCCAGTATGCCCAGCTGATCGCCAGACGAGTCCGTGAGGCCCACGTCTTCTCGGAGATCGTTCCGAGGGACATCACCGCGGCCGAGATTGTCGCGCGGGCCCCGACCGGGGTGATCCTCTCGGGAGGTCCGGCCTCGGTGTACGCGGAGGATGCCTACGACATCGATCCGAAGATCTTCGACCTCGACGTTCCGATCCTCGGCATCTGCTACGGGCATCAACTCATCGCCTCCACGCTCGGTGGCGAAGTGGCGAGAACCGGTACGGCCGAGTACGGCAAGGCGGCACTCGAAATCACGGATCGGTCACTGCTGTTCACCGGGCTCCCCGATCATCAGGATGTGTGGATGAGCCACGGCGACGCCGTTGTCGCAGCTCCGCCGGGGTTTCGGGTGACGGCTTCGACCCCGGGGTCGCCGGTAGCCGCGATGGAGTCCGAGGATCATCGCCTGTTCGGTGTGCAGTTCCATCCAGAGGTCGGGCACACCCCTCGGGGCACCGACATGCTCAAGCGGTTCCTGTTCGACGTCTGCGGTGCCCGACCGTCCTGGACGAGCCACTCGATCATCGAACAGTCGGTCGAAGCCATCCGCTCCCAGGTCGGAGACGAGAAGGTGATCTGCGGGCTCTCGGGCGGCGTGGACTCCTCGGTCGCCGCAGCGCTCGTGCACCATGCGGTCGGCGATCAGCTGACCTGTGTGTTCATCGATCACGGCCTGCTGCGAGCGGGCGAGGCGGAGCAGGTGGACGAGACGTTTCGGGGAGCCTTCCAGATCAATCTGATTCACGTGGACGCCCAGGACCGGTTCCTCGACCGCCTGGCAGGGATCACCGACCCGGAGGCCAAGCGCAAGATCATCGGGGAGACGTTCATCCGCGTGTTCGAGGAAGTCGCCGCGGATCTCACCGACACGCCGTTTCTCGTCCAGGGGACGTTGTATCCGGACATCATCGAGTCGGGGACCAAAGACGCTGCGCGCATCAAGAGTCACCACAATGTCGGAGGGCTGCCCGAGGATATGCAATTCGAGCTGGTCGAGCCGCTCAGGGACCTGTTCAAGGACGAGGTGCGAGCGATCGGCGCCGAACTCGGGCTGCCGGAGGAGATCGTGTGGCGACAGCCGTTCCCCGGACCCGGCCTGGCCGTGCGCATCATCGGGGAGGTGACCCGCGAGCGTCTGGCGGTTCTGCAGGCTGCCGATGCGATCGTTATCGAGGAGGTGCGTCGGGCGGGGATGTATCGGGAGCTGTGGCAGTCATTCGCCGTGCTGCCTGCGGTGCGCACCGTCGGGGTGCAAGGAGACGGACGTACCTATGCGTACCCCATCGTCGTGCGAGCGGTGACGTCGGACGACGCTATGACGGCCGACTGGGCGCGTCTGCCCTACGAGGTGCTGGAACGGATCTCGTCCCGTGTGATCAACGAGGTTCCGGGAGTCAACCGGGTCGCCTACGACATCTCCTCGAAACCGCCGGCGACGATCGAGTGGGAGTGAAGTTCCCGGTTCCGGCGAGACATGTATCCAGATCCTCTTGTCCGCGGTTCAGATGGCCTTGTTTCGGTTCTGCGCCCCGACGGCCGACAGTTGCCGAAGTTCCCGACACGCGCCTCAAGTAGGTGTCTGCGCACGCCGATACGCGTGATGATCGAGAAGAAGGTGTTGGAGTGGAGTTGAGCGGCGACGCCGAGTTGCTGGCCATCTTTCGTGAGGAACTCGTCTCGCGGGCCGGACATCTGGTTGAGGGAGCGCGATTGCTGCGGTCCGGCGGTGTCGACCCCAGGCACGCCTCCGACCTCTTTCGTGACGCCCACACCGTCAAGGGATCATCGAGAATGATGGGCTTCGATGCGCTCGGCGAAGCCGGCGAGGTCCTCGAGTTCGCATGGCGATCCATCGGAGATGGCTCTCAGAGTGGTGCCATCGCCGACCTTGCGGCATCTCTCGAAAAGGCAGCATCGTTGCTGATTCCGACCCTCGATGTTGATCCGGTCGGAGGTACTCCCCAGCTTCGAGCAGCGATTGCAGCCGTCAAGAAACCGGTCAGCGTTCCGGAGCCCGAGCCTTCGGATGCGGAGGACGCTCCTGCAGTCGATCCTTCCACACCTGCTGATCTCGGAGGTCTTCTGTCGGCAGTCGAACGGGGACTCATCGGTACGGCGACGCGGGTCGACACGAACAAGCTGTATCGGATGATCAACCGGGCCGCGGAGGCGAGGCTGGATGCGGACGCCCTCTCCGATGCGGTACGAGCGCTTCGACTCACCGCCGGCAACCCGAGAGAGATCGCATCCCTCGCTGCCCGATGGGAGTCGGCGGTCGAGTCGGTGGACGATGCAGTCCGGGATCTGCAGGATCGCGCCCTGGAGCTGGTTTCCGAACGGTTCGGGGTGGTTACGTCGACCTTCCCGCAGTTCGTCCACTATCTGGCTCGCCGAACCGGCAAGGAGGTTCATCTGGAGCTCACCGGTGCAGAGGTGGAGGTGGATCGTCAGATCCTCGAACATCTACGCGAGCCCCTCCGGCACCTCGTGGTCAATGCGGTCGACCACGGGATCGAGTCCGCGGCAGAGCGCGCGGAGGCGGGGAAGCCGACGACCGGCCATGTCGTCGTCAGAGCTGCAGCTTCGGACGGTCAGCTGCGCATCTCTGTGGAGGACGATGGTCGCGGAATCGACTGGGGATCGGTTCGCAATGCCGCCATCGCTCACGAGATCGACCCGGGTGAGGTCGGATCCGATCTCTCCGGCCTGCTGTTCCGGTCGGGTTTCTCGACCGTTGTGGAGCCATCCGATCTGAGTGGAGACGGAGCGGGTCTGGCCCTGGTTGCCGAACTCGCAGACCGCGTCAATGGTGGTATCACCATCGAGTCGCGTCCTGGCAAGGGTACATCGCTGTTGCTGACGCTGCCGTTGTCGTGGTCATTCCAGGACCTCGTTCTCCTTCGATCAGAGGGGAGAGTTTGGGGGATCCCGGCGGCCGCGGTCATCGCCACGGTGCCGACTGCCGGGGCGGACGTTCGGCCAAGCAAGGATCGCATGGAGCTCATCTACCAGGGGAAACGTGTCCCGATCAGTTCCTTTGCCGCTGCAATCGGTGCGGGGCTTCCTGAAGAGACGGAGCAAGTCGTCGTGCTGGCCACCCGGGCAGGGAGGGCGGCGGTCACCGTCCCTGAGGTGCTCGGGAGACGCCAGGTCGCCGTCAAGGGCCTCGGTCCGCTGCTGGCGGGAGCACCGTACCTCACCGGAGCAGCCGTGCTGGGCGGCGGTGAGGTCGTCGCAATCGTCGATCCGAATCGACTCGCAGATCAGATTCGGGCGCTCCCGATTCCCGACGGGCAGCGGCCGCGCGTGTTGGCCGTCGACGACTCGAAAGGTGTCCGTCAGCTGGTCGCCGCGGTCCTCGGCAGCCAGGGGTATGACGTTGTCGTTGCCCGCAACGCCGAAGAGGGCCTGGAGCAGCTCGAAGCCAAGGCGTTCGATGCGCTGGTGGTCGACTTTGCGATGCCCGGACCCGACGGTGTGGAACTCGTCAAGGCGGTTCGCAGGCGCCTCCCTGCGCTTCCGGTCATCATGATCTCCGGTGTGGCGACCGCGGCCGACCAGTCGAGGGCGTGGGAAGCGGGCGTCGACGCCTATCTCGACAAATCCGACCTTCGTCAGGGGTTGCTCGTGTCGACACTTGCCTCTCTTCTCGCACTGAGGAATGGGAGTTCTTTGGAGGTTCGTCCGTGAAGGTACTCGTCGCCGACGACAGTCCGGTCATTCGGGCGGTAGTCACCTCGCTTCTCTCCGAGGCCGGGTTCGAAGTCGTCACCGCGAGTGATGGCTTCGAGGCGATCAAGGCTTTCTACGCCGAGCTTCCAGATCTCGTACTGCTGGATATCAAGATGCCGAAGATGACCGGCTACGTGGTCTGTCGTCTCATCAAGGAGGACTACACGGTCGCACACATCCCCGTGCTGATTCTCACGGCCCTGGATTCCGCCGAAGATCGCTATTGGAGCGAGAAATCCGGTGCGGACGGCTATCTGACCAAGGAATCGCTCGGGCAGGATCTGGTGGGGGCCATCCGATCGGCGAGAGCGACCAGAGCCCTCTCGGAACTGAATCGCGATCAGGAGCCCAAGCAGCTCGACACCGTCGACGTGTTGGCGAGAGTTACGGATCTTCTGGACCGCAAGCTGTTCGACGCGACGATCATCAACGACATCGTTACGATGGCGACCCGTCCGGGGGACCTCGCCGGAACCCTCGGCGAACTGCTGCAGATTCTTCGGCGTTTCGTCGGTTTCGACGTCGCCGCGATCGCGCTTGCTTCGGAGAAGAGGATGGCGGCACGCCTCGAGAGCACACTTTCGCGGGGCGAGTTCGACGAGTTCAAGCGTCTCGTGGCAGGGCATCTCGATCAGCTGTCGGCGGTGAAGGTGAGCCCGGACGAACTGGGGGTCTGGTTCGCCGAGCCGCCGGGGTTCGGCTGGACGGACTCCGGGCAGGGTTGGCCGTCGTTCTTCGCGATGGGCCTTCGCTCCCGTGGGGAGGTTCTGGGGATTCTGGCCCTCGCTTCCCGGCGTGCCGGCGAGTTCACACCGCAGGTGGCCCGAACGCTGAGAATGGTGGAGTTTCCCATTGCGGCCGTGGTCGACTCGGCCTCGTATCACCAGAAACTCCTGGAGCAAGAGGCGCGGCTCAGCCTGTCGTCCCTCTACGGAGACCTCCAAGGGTAGATGCCTCGAGCGCTTCTCGGTGACACTCCATGAGGCCGGGAAGACTGCCGGGGCGGCGTCCATCTTTCTTTTCCCTCAATCGGGGCCTGTTTCCCGTCGATAACCCACTCATGAGGCGTGTAGGGAGATGCTGAACTTCGTTGCGGGAACGGCGGTCGTTCTCTCGATCGCGGCTGTCATCTGGGCACTCCGGTCGAACGCGGCGGCCCGCACACGAGAGGCTGCGGCCAAAGAGTCGGCCGAACGAGCCCGACAGATGAAGGACGAGTTCGTGTCGATGGTGAGTCACGAGCTACGAACGCCGCTGACATCGATCGCCGGCTTCGCAGAAGCCCTCAGAGAATCCTGGCGTACGAGCAGGGAGGAAGAGGTCGACGAGTTCCTCGACATCATCCGCAACCAGGCGCAGCACCTGCACGAATTGGTGGAAGATATCCTCGTGCTTCCTCGTCTCCAGGCGGGAAGGCTGCCCCTGCACCCGGAGGAGTTCGAACTCGCGCCGCTCGCTCACGAGGTGGTCAGTCTGGTGAGCCCTCCTGGGGCGAAGCGGGAGGCAGCCGTTGCGATCCCGGGCGGGGTCATGGTGAACGCCGACCGGAGGCGGGTGTTTCAGGTGCTTCGCAATCTGTTCGAGAATGCGGTGAAGTACGGCGGCGATCAGGTGCTCATCGAAGGCAGTCCGTACGGGCGTCGCTTCCTTGTCGTCGTGTCCGACAACGGTCCCGGCATCCAGGACGAAGAAGTCGACCGAATGTTCGTCCGTTTCGAGCAAAGGTCGAAGGGAGACGCACGATCGGATCAGGGGATCGGTCTCGGGCTTCCGATTGCCCTGCAGCTGGCGCAGGCGATGGGCGGGGACCTGTGGTATGAGCACCGGTTTCCGACCGGATCGAGATTCTGTTTCACCATCGCGTTGGCCGGTGTCCCGGAGGATGGAGCGGAGGCCTCGGTCCGTCATCCGGACGAACTGCGGTCCGCCCACGAAGGTCACTGAAGCGACCTTCGGGTCGGTGTCACCTGTCGCCGGTCGGACTGTCACAGAGCACGGGTACCATCGGCACCATGCGCGAGCACTCCCTGACCGACTCATCGCTGCTCGACGACCTGAACCCGGTGCAGCGTGATGCGGTCGCGGCCACCGAAGGCCCGGTGCTGGTCGTGGCGGGTGCCGGGTCGGGCAAGACGAGGGTGCTCATCTACAGGATTGCCCATCTGATCCACGATATGGGTGTACCCCCTCAGTCGATTCTTGCGATCACGTTCACCAACAAGGCTGCGGGTGAGATGCGCGATCGGGCCGAGGTACTGGTCGGATCCCGTGTGCGGGCGATGACGATTTCGACGTTCCACAGTGCCTGTGCCCGAATCCTGCGTCGGGAGGCACATCGGCTCGGCTATCGGTCGGGGTTCTCCATCTACGACAGCGCCGACGCCTTGCGGCTCACGACCATGTGCATACGCGATCTCGACATGGATCCGAAGCGGTTCCCTCCGCGGAGCATTCGAGCGGCGATCTCGAACGCGAAGAATGAGATGATCGACTTTGAAACCCACAAGGCGCAGGGTGCCGGGTTCTATCACGAACAGGTTGCAGACGTCTACCGCCTCTACCAGCAGCGACTGCTGGAGGCCTCTGCAATGGACTTCGACGATCTCTTGATGGTCACCGTCGAGCTGTTCGGAGCGTTTCCCGAGGTGCTCGAGCACTATCAGCGCCGCTGGCAGTACGTGATGGTCGACGAGTATCAGGACACGAATCGAGCGCAGTACATGCTGGTGAAGCAGCTCGCCGCCGGTCACCGGAACCTGTGTGTCGTCGGCGACAGCGACCAATCGATCTATGGGTGGCGGGGCGCGGACATCCGCAACATCCTCGACTTCGAGAAGGACTACCCGGACGCGAAGGTCGTGGTCCTCGATCGCAACTACCGCTCCACCGAGGTGATCCTCGAGGCGGCGAACTCGGTGATCGCCAACAACGTCGCCCGCAAGCCGAAGCATCTGTGGACCGACCGCGGTCGGGGAGAACCGGTCGTGCGTTACCAGGCGGAGGATGAACACGACGAGGCGGCGTTTGTCGCCGAGCAGATCGGTTCCCTTGAAGAGGCCGGGTACACGGCGTCCGATGTCGCGGTGTTCTATCGGACCAATGCGCAGAGCAGGGTGCTCGAGGAGGTGTTCGTTCGCTACGCCCTCCCATACCAGGTGGTCGGCGGCGTGAAGTTCTACGAACGCAGGGAGGTCAAGGATGTCCTCGCGTACCTGCGGGTGCTGGTCAACCCCGACGACGAGGTGGCCCTCAAGCGGATCATCAACGTTCCGAAACGGGGTCTGGGCTCCACCTCGATCGCTCACGTCGATCGTTTCGCTCAAGGCCGCGGGATCAGCTTCCACGACGCCCTTGTCGCCGTCGACGATGAGCCACACCTGGCGGTCCGGGCCCGCAGACAGATCAAGGAGTTTGTCGCGCTACTCGGCATGCTGCGCGAACATGCCGCGGATGGGGCGAAGGCTGCGTTGGAAGCGGTACTGGCCGAGACCGGGTATCTGGCCGAAATGGAGGCGGAGCGAACGATCGAAGCGCTCGGGCGGGTCGAGAACCTGCGGGAGCTGGTGTCGGTCGTCGAAGAGTACGAGGCGGGTGCCGTGGGGACGCTTGTGGATGAGGAGGAGTGGGACGAGTTGCCGGGGCTTCGGAGACTTGAGTTGTTCCTCGAGTCGATCAGCCTCGTCACGGATCTCGACGAACTCGACGAGGGTACCGAGGCCGTAACGCTGATGACGCTGCACACGGCCAAGGGTCTCGAGTTTCCGGTGATCTTCCTGATCGGCATGGACGACGGCGTGTTTCCGCATGCCCGATCGCTGAGTGACCCGGACCAGCTCGAGGAGGAACGCAGGCTCTGTTATGTGGGCATCACCCGTGCGAAGGACCGTCTGTTCGTCACGAACGCCTGGAGTCGGATGCTGTGGGGCGGGACGAACTACAACCCGCCGAGCCGGTTCCTGACCGAGATCCCCGACTCACTGACCGAGACGATCAAGCGGGGCCGGCGGCGGCCTGATCGAAAGCAGATCAGGCCTCGTGAGACGGTCGGCGTGCTCGATCTCGTGATCGGCGACCGGGTCTGCCACGACAAGTGGGGGTCGGGGACGGTGCGGCGAATCGTCGGCTCCGGTGACCGGGCAGAAGCGACGGTCGCCTTCGACGGGATGGGCGAGAAGCGCCTGCTGCTCGCCTGGGCGCCGCTGAAGAAGGAGTAACCGGTTTTCTCGTCAATGGGAGCGTCGATATGCGACGCCGGCATTGACAGGAAAACACCCTCCCCTTTTCTCGTCAATGGGAGCGTCGGTATGCGACGCCTGCATTGACAGGAAAACGGGCTAGGAGGCCGGCGCCGACCGTTTCTCGTCGATCGAGGCGAGGAGCTTGTGATAGGCGTCGGCAAACTTGCGCACGCCCTCGTCCTCGAGAACCTGTACCACGTCCTCGTAGTCGATACCGACCGTCGCGAGCTGATCGAGCGTCTTGACGGCAGCGGCGATATCGGTGCTCGTGAACACCTTGGGATCGGGGTTGCCGTGGTCCTGGTACGCCTCGATCGTGGAGATGGGCACGGTGTTGACCGTATTCGGGGCGACGAGATCTTCCACGTACATGACATCGCTGTAGGCGGGATTCTTGGTCGAGGTGCTTGCCCAGAGCGGACGCTGGATGTGGGCACCCTTGGCCACGAGCGCCTGCCAGCGATCTCCCGAGAATGTCTCGAGGAACGCGCCGTACGCGGCCCGGGCATTGGCGATCGCAGCCTTGCCGCGCAGCGCCAGGGCGTCATCGGTTCCGATGCCCTCGAGCCGTTTGTCGACCTCGGTATCGACCCGGGACACGAAGAACGATGCCACCGACGCGACACGCGACACATCGCCACCGACGGCGACAAGGCCCTCGAGGCCGCCCAGGTATGCCTCCGCAACCTCCCCGTATCGATCGAGGGCGAAGATCAGGGTCACGTTGACGGAGATTCCTTCTGCGATCAGTTTCCGGACGGCGGGGATGCCTTCGACGGTCGCGGGCACCTTGATCAGCAGATTCGGGCGGTCGACCCGCTTCACCCACCCGCGCGCCTCGGCGACCGTTGCAGTGGTGTCGTGGGCCAGGTCCGGTGACACTTCGACCGACACGTATCCATCGACACCGTCGGTGCGGTCGAACACGGGACGCATCACATCGCAGGCGGCCTGGATGTCGCCGGTGACGAGGGCCGTGTAGATCTCGTCGGTCGATGCACCACGACCGGCCATGTCACCAAGCGGTCCGTCGTAGTCGGCCGATCCTATGATCGCCGCGGCGAAGATCGACGGATTGGAGGTGACGCCGGTGATCGCGTCGTCGTCCATCATTCGTGGCAGGCCGGTGGGTTTGAGGAGCTCTTGGGATATGGAGTCGAGCCAGATGCTCTGACCCTGGGCGGCGACGGCGTGCAGACGTGATGACATGATGGCTCCGGATCGGTCGTGTTGGTCCAACGGTAGCGGGCCACCGCTTGTTCCATGCGTGTGCGGGGTATCGATTGAGGTGCTCGGCGACCCGGTCCTGCACGTCGTCGAACCGTTCGGCGATCCAATCGACAGGTGCCGGGCCCGGGTCGCCTCGGTCGATTCCATCCTCGAGGATCGAGTCTCATGGCCGGCTCTGGTCCGGTTCGTATGCCAAACCGTGGTCTAAACTGTTAGGGAAAGGCCAAACCGTTGAACAACCTCGCCGTCGTCACCGGAGCATCCGGTCATCTGGGCGCCAACCTCGTTCGGCGCCTTGTCGCCGATGGGCGCCCGGTTCGGGTGGTGCTGCTTCCGGACGATCCCGCTCCGGCTCTCGCAGGACTCGACATCGAACGTGTCACGGGCGACGTACTCGATGAGGAGTCGCTGCGCCAGGTGTTCCGAGGCGCCGGCACGGTCTTTCACTTGGCAGGCATCATCTCCATCGAGGGCGGCTACGGTGGCAAAGTCGTCGCCGTGAACGTCGGAGGAGTCCGCAACGCCGCGGAAGCCGCCCTGGCCGAAGGGGTGAATCGATTCGTGCACTGCTCGTCCATTCACGCGTTCGACCCGCTGCCGCTGCGCCGAGCCGTCGACGAGCGCCGCGCCCGTCCCTCGAACGGCGGGCGTGCCGCCTACGACCGATCGAAGGCAGCCGGTGAGATCGAGTTACGCAAGGTGGTCGAACGAGGTCTCGATGCCGTGACCATCAATCCGACCGGCGTGATCGGGCCGTACGACTTCCAGCCGTCGCGCATGGGCCGAGTCCTGCTGATGTTGCGAGCCGGGCGGCTGCCGGTCCTTCCCGACGGCGGGTTCAACTGGGTGGACGTGCGCGACGTCGCCGAGGCGCTGCTGCTCGGCGAGACAAAAGGGAGATCTGGCGAGTCCTACATCGCGGCCGGCCACTGGCAGTCGATGCGCGAGCTCGCGGAGCTGGTCGCCGCGGTGACCGGAGCGCGCCTTCCGCCGGTCATCCCGATGGGTATCGCCAGATTCGGCGCTCCCCTCGTCGGATTCGTCGATCACCGCCTGGGGAGGAACCCATTGTTCACCTCGGAGTCGGTCCGGGCCCTGCGCACCTACCGTCACATCGACCACGCCAAGGCGACGAGGACGCTCGGGTACATGCCTCGTCCGACTCGCGACACGATCGAAGACGTCTTCCGCTGGTTCGCGGAGGCGGGTGTGATCGAACGCGTGGGGGCGCCGAAGCTCAGTGCCCGGGCGTCCCTGCGAGCGTGGTGGAGGAGTGTCGGCCACGAGCGAGCCCGCCGACAGTCGGTGTGAGCTGTCACTTTCACCGATCACAATGCGGGGCTCGGGGCGTCATGCAGTAACCTTCGGTTCGCAATGCCACGCAGGATCCTGATCGCAAAGCCCGGCCTCGACGGGCACGACCGGGGGGCCAAGGTGATCGCTCGGGCGCTTCGCGATGCCGGCAACGAAGTGATCTACTCGGGTCTGCACCAGACTCCCGAGCAGATCGTCGATACCGCCATCCAGGAAGACGTCGACGCGATCGGTTTGTCGGTCCTCAGCGGTGCCCACATGACGCTGTTTCCACGCGTCGTGCAACTTCTCGCCGAGCAGGGTATCCACGACATCGTTGTGTTCGGTGGCGGCATCATCCCCGATGATGACATCGCCAAGCTGAAAGACGCCGGTCTGTCCGGCATCTTCACACCGGGCACACCGCTGTCCGAGATCACCGACTGGGTAGCGAGCAACATACAAGAACACTGACGAGGAGAGATTCGTGGACCTTCTGGAATACCAGGGGAAGTCCTTGTTCGCCCGCATCGGGGTACCCGTCCCCGATGGCCGGGCGGCCACCACCGCCGAGGAGGCACGGGATGCCGCCCGTGAGCTCGGCGGAACCGTGGTGGTCAAGGCGCAGGTGCAGGTAGGCGGACGAGGCAAGGCAGGCGGTATCAAGCTTGCCGAGACTCCCGATGAGGCGTATGAGCGGGCCGAGAAGATCCTCGGCATGGACATCAAAGGTCACACCGTCCATCGTGTGTGGATCGAACGAGCTTCGAAGATCAAGGCCGAGTACTACGCGTCGTTCACGCTGGACCGTTCGGCCAAGAAGCATCTCGGGATGATCAGCGCCAAGGGTGGCGTGGAGATCGAGCAGGTCGCTGCCACCGAACCGGACGCGGTCGTCAAAGTGCACATCGACCCGGTCATGGGTCTGCCGAATTGGCTTGCCACCGAGATGGTCTACCGCGCCAAACTCGACCCGGGGGCCGCCCGCGGTGCCATTGCCTTGTTGAAGAAGCTCTACCAGGCGTTCGTCGAGTTCGACTGTGATCTCGTTGAAGTCAATCCGATGATTCTGACAGAGGATGGCGAGGTGATGGCGCTCGACGCGAAGGTGACGCTCGACGAGAACGGCTTCTTTCGACACAAGGATTTTCCGGCGTTCGCCAAGGAGCACGTCATCCCGCCGGTCGAGCGAATGGCGAAGGAACGCGGGTTGAACTTCATCAAGCTCGACGGTGATGTGGGCATCATCGGCAACGGCGCCGGTCTCGTGATGTCGACTCTCGACGTCGTGTCGCTCGTCGGCGGCAAGGCTGCGAACTTCCTCGACGTCGGTGGCGGTGCAGGTGCCGACACGATCACGAACGCCCTCGAAGTCCTCATGGAGGACGCGTCGGTCAAGATCGTGTTGATCAACATCTTCGGTGGGATCACCCGCTGTGACCTCGTCGCCCAGGGTGTCCTCGAAGCGTTCGAGAGGCTCGATCTTCCGTGGCCGATCGTTGTCCGTCTCGACGGGACGAACGCCGAAGAAGGGCGAAAGATCCTTGGCAGAGTGCAGTCCGACAAGCTCGTTCCCGCGGCGACGATGCGGGAGGCAGCCGAGAAAGCCGTGCAACTCGCAGGCGGGGAGGTGGGCTGATGGCGATCATCATCGATGAAAGCACCAAGGTCGTCGTGCAGGGTCTGACCGGCAAGGAAGGTCAGTTCCACGCGCTACGCAACCGTGACTATGGGACGAATGTGGTCGCCGGAACCCGCCCCGGCAAGGGCGGCGAGGAAGTGTCCGGCATCCCGATCTTCGACACCGTGTCCCAGGCCGTTGAGGCAACGGGTGCGAACACGTCGTTGATCTTCGTTCCGCCGCCGTTCGCTGCAGACGCCGTCCTCGAGGCCGCCGCTGCGGGCGTGGATGTGATCGTGTGTATCACCGAAGGCATTCCCGCCCAGGACGAGGCAAAGGTCTTCAACTATCTGAAGGAGACGATGCCGGACACGATGTTGATCGGTCCGAACTGCCCCGGGCTCATCTCACCTGGGAAGTCGAACGTCGGCATCATGCCCGATTCGATCACCGCGCCAGGGAACATCGGAGTCGTGTCGCGTTCCGGCACGCTCACGTACCAGGCGGTGCATGAGCTCACAACGCACGGGCTCGGCCAGACGACCTGCATCGGCATCGGAGGAGACCCGGTGCCCGGCACGACGTTCATCGATGTCCTGGCCCTGTTCCAGGAAGACCCGGATACCAAAGGGATCGTGATGATCGGCGAGATCGGCGGAGATGCCGAGGAGCAGGCTGCCGAGTTCATCAGAGAGCACGTCACCAAACCGGTGGCTGCCTACATCGCCGGGGTCACGGCGCCAAAGGGCAAGAAGATGGGCCACGCGGGGGCGATCATCTCCGGTTCCAAGGGCACCGCGGCCGCCAAGATGGAGGCGCTGCAGGCCGTCGGTGTCACCGTTCTCGACGATCCGACGATGATCGGTGTGGCCATGAAGGAGCTGCTCGGATCCTGATTCACCCGTTCTCGTGACGCTTCGGCGGGATTATTCCTGTCCAGCGTCACGAGAACGGGTCAGGCATTCTCGATCGGGCGCAGCACGAACCAGGTGTATGCGATGCCGGTGCCGTAAAGGATCAACATCGCCACGAACAGCACGGCGAATCCCGGCCCGAAACCGAGCTTGCTTCTGATCCAGCCCGACAACAACGGTCCGACGGTCCACCCGGCCGTCCAGACCATCGCTTCGGCTGCCGCGAGCGACGGACGCCAAGCCTCCTTGACCTGTCCCATCGTGAACTCGGCGTAGATCGGGTTGGCTGCGTTCATCAACGCCGACCGGACGAACAGCGCTATGGCGACCGCAGCGAAGCTGCCGGAGAAACCCAGCATCGCAATGAATGGCAGTGACAGCGTTTGGACGATCACGATGCTCGCAGTCTTGCCGAACCGCTCTGCGACGATCGGTTGGAGCATCACGGCAACGGCCATGCCCAGCTGGGACCATGCGAAGACGGCACCGAGGGCTGCAAAGGACACTCCGAACTTGCCTTCGACGAAGATGTTGAGGAACGGGATGATCAACCCTGCACCGAGACCGATGAAGATGTTTGGCACCAGCAGGATCAGGATGATCCTCCTGGCGGGGCGAGGAATATGCCACAGCTTGCCCCCTATCGGTTCCGCCGGCCTGACTTCGGTGAGCTTCCAGAGGGGGAGCGCGGTGATCAGGTAGAGCACTGCGGCGACCATGACCGTCCACTGAATTGCCTGGAGGCTCTTCGGATCGAAGCCGCCGATCCTGGCGAAGAACGACGGGAGCCAGCCACCCGCGAGGCTGCCGAAGAACCCGGCGACGAGGTTTGCCGCGAACTGCGCCGAGAACAGGTACGTGCGGTTCGCCTGCGGTTCGAGTGCGGTCATCAGTGGGCTCGGCACCACCCAGAAGGCCATGCCGCCGAGCCCGATCAGGAAGATCGACATCATCGCGGGCACGATGCTGTGTGAAAGGGACAGCCCCAGGAGACCCAGACCGGCGGCGAACGCTCCCATCCGCATCATGCGCACGTACCCGGTGCGTTCCGAGAGGCGAGCCACGGGGAGGGCGAGTATGAGGGCGACGAGGTTGGGCACGGCGTTGGCGATGCCGACCATGGTCTGGGAGAAACCGAGGCCCTCGAACAGGAAGTTCAGCAGCAGCCAGGTGACGCTGAACGAGAAACCCCACAGCGTCGCGGCGACGAGGAACCAGCGCGAATCACGCGTGAACGATCGAACGTGGGTGATTGCTCTGAGCACCGGCGCATGGTAGATACCCTCCTTTCTCGTCAATGCCGGCGTCGAATGGCGACGCGTCCATTGACGGGAATTCAGCCTCTCTTTTCTCGTCAATGCCGGCGTCGAATGGCGACGCGTCCATTGACGAGAATCTTGAAGGGGGTTCTCGTAGACTCGTGGAACGTCACCAAAGCGAGGGAAACCGTGACCGTGTTCATCATCATCGTTGTCGCGCTTGCCGTGTGGTTCTTCGGCATGTACAACAGCCTGGTCAAGCTCCGGAACCGCACCGACAACGCGTGGGCGCAGATCGACGTGCAGCTCAAACGTAGGTACGACTTGATTCCCAACCTCGTCGAGACGGTCAAGGGGTATGCCGCTCACGAGAAATCCACCTTTGAACAGGTTGTCGCCGCCCGCAACCGGGCAATGGCCGCGAGCAGTGTCCAAGAGAAGGCCCAGGCCGAGAACATGCTGACCGCTGCCCTGCGGCAACTGTTCGCGCTCGCCGAGGCGTACCCGGAACTCAAGGCGAGTGTGAACTTCTCCGAGCTTCAGGCCCAACTCACCGACACGGAGAACAAGATCGCGGTTGCTCGCCAGATCTACAACGACTCGGTGCTGAGCCTCAACAACCGGGTTCAGACCGTTCCGTCGAACATCGTGGCCGGAATTGCGGGGTTCGAGACGCGTGAGTACTTCGATGCACCCGATGAGGCCGACCAGGCCCCTCAGGTGAGCTTCTGATCGTGCGCCGAATCGGTGTCGTCACACTTCTGGCGGCCCTTGCCGTCGCCGTCCTTGCCGGTCCCGCCGCGGCCAGAGGATTCGACACGACGCGCGCCGTCGTCGAGGTGCAGGTGCAGACCGATGGATCCCTTCTCGTGACCGAACGCATCACCTTCGACTTCGACGGCGCATTCGGCGGCGCCTATCGCGATATTCCCCTCGGCCCCGGTGAGGAGATCGTCGACGTATCGGTGTCGGAAGACGGCACCGTCTATCAACCTGGTGCGTCCGCAGAACTCGGTTCCGCCGGCGCTCCCGACACATTCGGCGTCGTACGGCAGGGCAACCTCGTACGCATCGTCTGGCACTATGCCGCAGCCAACGAGCAGCGTACGTTCACGGTGTCATATCGCTTTCTCGGGCTGACCAAAGCCTATGACGATGTCGTCGATGTCAACCTCCAGGTGTGGGGCGACCAGTGGAAAGGCGGACTCGACTCGCTCACTGCGACGATGACCCTGCCCGATACGCCGTCCGATGTCCGGGTGTGGGGGCATCCAGCGAGTGTCAACGGTTCAACCTCTCTCGGCGCGGGCGGCGCCTCGCCCACACTCGAGGCGAGCGGAATCCCGGCCCAACAGTTCGTCGAGATGCGCGTCGTGTTCCCACGATCCGCCTTGAGCTCGACATCCGGCGCGACCGAGATCGCAGGGGACGGCTTGCCACAGATCCTCGCGGAGGAGAAGGCCGAAGCAGCTCGCGCTTCTCGCGATCGAGCCGCGATGCGCTTCTTGGCCATCGCCCTCGTGGCCATCACGTTCGTACCCGCACTGGGCGCCGTCGCCTGGCTCTACCTGCGCTACGGTCGAGAGCCGCGAGTCGACTATGACCGTGAGTATGAGCAGGAACCGCCATCGGACGATCCGCCGGTGATCGTCGGTGGGCTTCTCTCCCAGGGAACGGTCGGTATCCCGGAGTTCACCGCAACCATGTTCGATCTGATCCGTAAAGGTGTTCTGACTGCGAGGCCCGTCACGATCGAGCGCAAGACGTGGGGTGGCTTGCGAACCGAGCAGATCTCCGACCTGGAGATCGGACTTGGTGACACGAGCATGGCACTGACCGCCGCAGAGCGCCCCGTTGTGACGGTGATGAAGAGAGTCCTTGCCTCGGGTCCCCAGCCGCTGACCGAGTTCAGAGATCTGATCAGAGAGGACGCTGCGGCGAATGCCGAGACATACAAGGTGTTCCAGAAGGAAGCCAGAAAGGCGTTGATCCGTCGAAGGCTGCTGGACACCTCCGGCACCAAGCCGATGTGGGTCATCGGCGGTGTCATGTTCGGGCTGATCTTCATCGGGATGTTCGCGCTTGCCCCACTGTCGGAGAGCAGGTGGGGGTCGGTCCTCGTTCCGGGTCTGCTGCTGGCATTCTTCGTCAACTCGACCATCCTCGGCGTGTTTGCCGTCGCCAGGAAGGGTTGGGTGAAGCGCACCGGCGCGGGTGCGCAACTGGCGGTTCGTTGGGAGGCGTTCCGGCGGTATCTGCAGGACTTCAGTCGTCTCGAGGAAGCGCCGGCGATCTCCCTGACTCTATGGGATCGTTACCTCGTCTACGCGGTGGCGCTCGGAGTCGCCGAGGACGTCCTGAAGGCGGCCCGGTTGCAGGCGCCCCCGGAATTGGAGCAGCAGAGCAGTCTGTACTGGTACGGAACCCAGGGGTACTCCGGTGGACACAGCACCAACGCGCTCGCCGCTGTTGGGAGTGCTCTGAGCGGTGCGTTCGCCGCACCCTCGTCGTCCGGCGGGGGAGGGGGTTTCAGCGGCGGCGGAGGTGGCGGCGGCGGGGGTGGTGGCGGCGGCGCCTGGTGACACCCGCTTTCCTGTCAATGCAGGCGTCGAATGCCGACGCTTGCATTGACAGGAAACTCATTTCTGCCGGCCGTACGACGTCATGTCGGTGCCGACGTGGAGGGCCGAGCACGTTCCCGTCTCCGATCCCAGTGGGCGAACACGGCCGTGCCCAGCAGCGTCCAGGCCGCCGCGGTGAAGAACATCGTCTGGTAGCTACCGAAGTGGATCGCCGCGCCGAGTGCAGGCGCGCCGATGAGGGCACCCAGGTCGAAGAGACCGGTGAAGATGGCGATGGCAGAGCCGCGGTCGGCTTTTCGGGAACGGGTCACGACCAGGGCGAGCATGATGGGGAACGCGTACGCATGTCCTGTTCCACACAGGAGACCGGCGACGACGACCGCGGTGCCGCTGCCGGCGAGTGCGAGCACGACGAAGCCGATCGTTGCCGAGGCGAGCGCCGGGTACAGCACCTTCATCTGGCCCACACGATCGGGTAGGGAGCCCGCGAAGAGGCGCAGCGCGATTGCGATACCCGAGTAGGCGGCGAAGAATGCGCCAACCGATCCGATCCCGGTCTCGACCACGAACGTCTTCAGGAATGTGAAATAGGCGGTGAGCGCCACCGCGAACACGAAGGTCAGCCACCACAGCGGCTGCAGGTCGGGGGCTGTCACCGATGCCCAGAAGCGCAGAGGGACCGACGTGCCTCTGGGAGCATCGTGAAGCGGGAGAGAGAGGAGAAGAGCGAACCCGGCGAATCCGAGTGCGGTGAGAAACAGGTGGGTGAAGGGTCCGGCTCCGAGGATGATATCGCCGAGCAGACCGCCGAGGGCGATCGGCAGGAGCCCGGAGACCCCGAAGAGGGCGAGCCCTTCCGTCCTTCTCGCAGACGGTACCTGGTCTGCCCCATAGGTGAACAGTGACGTGAACAGCAGAGCTGTCGCGAAGCCGTGAAGGATCTGTACCACATAGATCCATGGGCCGAGACCGGTCACCGTCAGATACAGGGTGAGCGTGGCGATATTGCCCAGGTTTCCGACGATGATCACAGGACGACGTCCGTAGACGTCCATGGCCCGGCCCACCCACGGGCGAACGACCACCGACGCCAGGGCGGTGAGTCCTATCAGCAGACCGATCTCGACCTCGCTCGCCCCGAGCCCGAGCAGGAATCCGGGGAAGTGGATGAACAGTGCCCATGCCATCGCCTGGGAGAGATTCGCAAGCCACGCAAGGGTGAAGCGTCTCGTCAGCAGTTTGGGCATCCAGGGAGCCTATACACGCGCCGCCTCGTGTCGACACGGATTCGGCCACCGACGTCGCGGTTAGGCTCACAAGGAGTAAGGAGAGGCAATGGCCAAGGAATACCAGCTCCGCATGTACGAGGTGGCCGAAGGGAAGATGAGCGAGTTCTTGGCGATCTTTCCAGCGGTTGTCGAAGCCCGTCGCAGCGTCGGATTCGACGTCGTGGGGGTGTGGACCATTCCCGAGGAGAACAAGTTCGTCTGGATCGTCTCGACGGATGAGCCCGGCGGGATCGGCGCGCTCACCGATGCGTACTACGCGTCTCCGCTCCGAGCCGCCATCGATCCGGAGCCGGCCTCCTTTCTGGACAAGATCGAGACCAGGCTCATGCAGGCCGTTTCGTTCTGAGCAATCGAGAGCACGCCCGTGGAGATGCACGGGCCTACGGTTAGGAGGGGGGTATCCCCATTGAGTGCCCGCATACTCGACGGAAAAGAAGTGGCGGCGGCCGTTCGGGAAGAGGTCGCCGAGATGGTTGCGACGATACCGAAAGAAGTGGGGCTGGCCACGGTGCTGGTAGGCGACGATCCGGCGTCTCATGTGTACGTCCGCAGCAAGCGGCGGATCGCGGGCAAGGTAGGCATCACTTCGATTCACAACGAGGTCCCCGCAGATGTCACCCAGGATGATCTCGAGGCGCTCGTGTCCCGGCTCAACGCCGACACCGCCGTCGACGGAATCATCGTGCAGCTTCCCTTGCCCGACCATCTCGACGAGCAGAGGATCACTTCCCTGATCGACCCCGGCAAGGACGTCGATGGGCTCCATCCTTACAACCTTGGCCTTCTCGCCCTGGAACGGCCCAGACTGGTGCCGTGCACACCTCAGGGTGTGATGCGCATCCTCGATCACTACGGCATCGAGACGTCGGGTGCTCGGGCGGTGATCGTCGGGCGGTCCTTTCTTGTGGGACGTCCGCTCGGTCTCCTGCTGGGCCTCAAGGGCACCGATGCCACAGTCACGATGGCGCACTCCCGAACTCGCAACCTGAGCGAAGTCACGCGGGAGGCAGACATCCTCGTTGCTGCGGTCGGCAGAGCCAAGATGATCGGCGCAGACGACGTGAAACCTGGGGCCGCCGTCATCGACGTCGGAATCAACCGCACCGAAGAAGGACTCGTCGGCGATGTCGATTTCGACGCGGTCGCCGAAGTGGCGGGATGGATCACCCCGGTCCCTGGAGGGGTCGGGCCGATGACCGTTGCCATGCTGATGCGCAACACCGCGACTGCGGCCCGAATGCACGTGGGATAATCCGTCTGAAAGGAGATCAACATGGCGCTACCGATCACGATGGGACCCGACGGACTCGTCGTTCCCGACAATCCGATCATCCCCTTCATCGAGGGTGACGGTACCGGCCCCGACATCTGGCGGGCATCCCGCTTTGTCTTCGACTCGGCGGTGGAGAAGGCCTACGGCGGTCATCGCCGCATTGGGTGGAAAGAGGTACTTGCCGGTCAGAAGGCGTACGACGAGGCAGGCGAGTGGCTTCCCTCGGAGACGGTGGACGCGTTCCGCGAGTACCTGGTCAGTATCAAGGGTCCGTTGACGACACCGGTTGGCGGTGGAATTCGAAGCCTCAATGTTGCGCTCCGGCAGACCCTGGATTTGTACGTGTGCCTGCGGCCCGTACGGTATTTCGACGGTGTCCCCTCGCCGGTGAAGCATCCCGAACTCGTCGATATGGTGATCTTTCGTGAGAACACCGAGGACGTCTACGCAGGCCGCGAACTCGAAGAAGGCTCGCCGGAAGCGAAGAGTCTGCTCGAGTTCATGAAGTCCCGGTTCGGCTGGGATATCCGCCCCGACAGCGGCCTCGGCCTGAAACCGGTGTCCGAGACGGCGTCCAAGCGTCTCGTCCGGGCGGCGATGAACTATGCGTTGGAGAGCAATCGTACGTCGGTGACGCTCGTCCACAAGGGCAATATCATGAAGTTCACCGAAGGCGCGTTCCGCACGTGGGGCTACGAGCTCGTCAAGGACGAGTTCTCCGACGTCGCGGTGAGCTGGGAAGACTGTGGGGGTGAGCCCGGCGACAAGCTGCTCGTCAAGGATGTGATCGCCGACGCGTTCCTTCAGCAGATTCTCACCCGACCGGCGGAGTACGAGGTGATCGCCACGCTCAATCTGAATGGCGACTATTTCTCGGATGCGCTGGCCGCGCAGGTCGGTGGGATCGGGATCGCCCCGGGAGGCAACATCAACTACGAGAACGGGATCGCACTGTTCGAGGCGACCCACGGAACCGCACCGAAGTACGCCGGTATGGACAAGGTGAACCCTGGGTCGCTGATCCTGTCCGGCGAGATGATGTTCCGGTATCTCGGCTGGGATGACGTGGCGGATCTGATCGTCAAAGGCCTCAAGGCCGCAATTGCCGACAAGATCGTCACCTACGACTTCGCCCGTCTCATGGACGGCGCGACGAAGGTGAAGACATCCGAGTTCGCGCAGGCGATGGTCGAACGGATGTAGAAACGTTCTCGGGGAGGCGTGAAGGCGCCTTCCCGACTTTGCCTCCCGTGGCGGGGGAAGTGGCTTGCGTCTCGGCGTCTACACGGTTGCCAGATCCGCCAGCAGTGCTTCGCGGTGCTCTTGGTCCTCCACTCTCGACGCGAGGTCGCGAGCGTCGGCGAGGTATCGTGCCCGGTCGGCGCCGGATGCAGCCCGGGCGAGCGCCTCGTATGCATAGCCTTCATGGAAGGCCGAGAGGTCGTTGTCCTGACACAGACGGAGTGAAACCTGTCCATGATGGAGTGCCTCGTCCGGACGGCCTGCAACCGCATACACCCTCGAGAGTTGCCACGCCCCGACCGCGAGGTCTCGCGGGGTGCAATCCTTGGTCTGAGTCCAGTGCCAACGGGAGGCATGGGCGAGATCGAGCATCTCATCGACCTCCTCGGGAGTGCGGTCCGGCTTCTCGAGCAGGTCCCACGCTGCGTTGAAGCATTCGGTCGCGAACCTGCGATGCGTTGCATCCATGGAACACCTCTCAGAGCAACCGTACAGCATTGAGCCCCCATTGAAGGGGGCTCAACACATTCCGGTTTCGGGTGCGGTTACGCAGCGGCGTCGGTCGACGCGTCACGGATCGCGTCGCGCAGCGCCTGAACCGCCGCCTTGGCGGAATCCCTGGCCGCCCGGAGTTCGTCCCTCGCCTGAATGAGACTGTCCCGTCCCTGTCTGAGCAGCGTCCTGGCCGGGTTCTCCCAGTCGCTCGCCTGCAGGCCGATGACCTGGTTCGGGACCGGGCCGGCGTACGCTTCGGCCTTGGTCATGTGTGTCATCATTTCCTGAAGCGCGGCCTGGGCCTCGGTCACGTCGTAGCCGGCCTGATCGGCCCTGTCGACGGCTGCAGAGATCCTCTCGTACGCGTCCGTTGCCGGGTTGTTGACTGCCCAGACGGCCGTGTCACCGGCGATCACTTCGCGGATCTTCGGTGCAACGACCAGATAGATCCGAAAGTCGGTGGCGATCTTGGGCACGAGGACCTGAAGCTGATCGACCGTGGTCGCCGCCTGGATCTCTCTCGAGAGAGTCCGGAGCCCTGCTTCGGCCTGGTTCAGATCGACGAACAGGTCCGCCTTGTGGCGGGTGGTTGTGTGCCCTCTCTCGTTGAGGGCCCTCCGTAGCCTGTCGATCGTCTCAAAGCGTCTGTCGATGGCCCGCTGGGCGCGTGCCTTGATCCTGTCGACGACGCCGGGCCGCTGGGTGTCCACCGTTTGCTCGGCGACCGTTCCGCCGGAGGCCGGTTCACCGGCGGTCTCTGCCATGGCAACGCCTGGCAGGGCGAGCACGAGGCTCAGTGCCACGGCTGCAGTGATGGTTCTCTTGATCATGGGGTTGCATCTCCTTCGTTTTGGTTGAAGCTGGAGTCCAGGTCGCCGAAGAGGCGATCCAGGTCTGTGAGCATGTCATCGATGTCGCTCAGGTCGACAGTGACGTCTTCCTCGGTCAGTTGTGCTGCCGTGGTCGTGGTTGTAGGCGTGGTTGCCGTCTCCGCCGTTGCCGCTCCCGCGGGTTGCGTCGTCGCCGTTTCCGCCGTTGCCGCTCCCGCTGGTTGCGTGGTTGCCGTCTCCGCTCCATCGGGTTGCGTGGTCACGGTGGCCGGGTTACTCGTAGTTGGTGCGGCCGGCTGGGACTGCGTCGTGGCGGCGGAGGTCCCTGCGACGGCCTGCGGTCCGGTGATCGGCCCACAAGCGGTCAATGCCAGGGCGCCGCCTACGGCGACGGTGGCCCAGAGGCCGGCTCTCGATCGCATTCTGTCTCCTTTCATCATCTGAAGACAGGATCGGATGCGGCTGTGTGCTCACTGTGAGCGAGATGTTCGAGGTTTGTAAGACCTGGTGGTCGGCGATCAGCCGCACCTCATTGAACCCTGGGCTCGTAGGGGTCGTGGCGACCCCCCTGAGCCCTGGGTTCGCAGAGATCTGCCGCCGGCTGGGCTACCAGAGTTCGACGTACACGAGGATGGGGACGGCGGGTGTCGACGACAAGCCGGTCGCTTCCCGGAAGTCCCACAGTTCGACCCAGAACCGGACACCGTCGGGGCGGGAGAAACTGCCCTGGTAGTGGGGGAGCCGGTCATCGTTGATCCGGGTGAAGCTGCCTCCGAAGCCTCGCTGGAGGAGTTTGCGCTCGATGTCGGCGCCGAGGGCGACATGGCTCGGAGCGCTTGCGGGGAGCGTGAAGTAATGGGCCTCGGTGTGGGTGGCACGCGGTGCCGCCTTGTCTGCGGCCTGTTTGTCGTAGAGGTCCTTGTCGGCGGCGACTTCGGCGGAACCGGCAGGGATCCACGGGTTGCCGGCGGCGAGTCGCCTGATCGACGTGTCGAGCCACTTCGCCACCCATTCGCCATGGTCCGGTGGAATCCAGTTGGCTCGACCCAGCACGAGCATGGCAACCGATTCGGCCATGTCTTCGGCCGGTCCGGTTCGCCCGTACTCGGTCGCCGCCCGACCTTCGAGTCGCCAGTCCGCGTGGAGGGGATCGGCGGATTCGTTGATCCAGCCGGTCCGGCCGGCGAAGGAGATGACGAGGTCCGATCCGTCGGCGGGGTCGACGCGGGCGATGTCGCCGTCGAGTGCGGCCTGGATGTAGGCGGGGTCGAGGGCGCGAAACTGTGCCACGTGCGCGAATTCGTGGGCGAGGGCGCGTGCGAGGTCGAGGCGGGTGGTGCGGCCCCTGTTGGGTTCGAACGTCCGGTCGACGAGGTAGATGTCGGGTCCACTCGTGAAGGCGACGGCGTTGCCGACGTGCTCTTCTTCCGGAGCCGATCCGATACGGATGATGGATCGTGGGGCGCCAATCTCCCAGAGTGCTTCGGGCAGATCGGAGAGTGCGGCGTCGAGGAGCTCGAGTTCGGCCGGATCGGGATGTGGCCGTGACCCGACGACGGTGAGGTCGTGTACCGTGCGTTGCCACACGACGTCGGTGAACGGAGGCGATCCGAGGCGGGTGAGCAGGTCGGTATCGTTGAGGTCGAATGATCCCGGAGCCGTGGTCGAGCTCGTCGTGACCGGGGCCCCACAGGCCACGACCATGGTTGCGAAGATGAGGATGAGAAGGCGTCGCACGGTGGCAGATGGTAGATGCAGGCGGGGATTGATCGATGCCATCGAGAGCATGCTCGGGCGTTGTCTGTGTCCGGCTGAGACAGGTTCTGATTGCACTAGCCTTGAGTGAGAGGTCGCGAGCCAAGGAGTTGGCACTATGAGAAAGGTCACGGTTGTCGGGGCGGGCAAGTACGGGTCGCTGACGGCGATGCGCATCGCCCAGATGGATCTTGCCGACGAAGTCGTCATGACGGACATCGTCGAGGGTCTTCCACAGGGGCTTGCCCTCGATATGAACGAGTCCCGGCCGATCGAGAAATACCGTACGTTGGTCGTCGGGACGAACGATTACGCAGATACCGCAGGCAGTGAAGTCGTGGTGATCACCGCCGGGCTTCCCCGTAAGCCGGGCATGAGCAGGATGGACCTGCTCGAGGTGAATGCCAAGATCGTCAAGAGTGTCGTCGAGCAGATCGTCCGTTACTCACCGGAGGCGACGCTGGTCGTGGTCACCAATCCACTCGATCACATGACGACACTGGCTGCCGAGGTATCCGGTCTGCCGCACAACAAGGTCATGGGTCAGGCAGGCATGTTGGACACGGCACGGTTCGTGCACTTCGTCTCGGAGGTGAGTGGTGTCGACGTGCTCGAGATCGAGGCGCTCACGTTGGGCAGTCACGGACCGACGATGGTGCCGGTGCCGTCACAGGTGAAGGTTGCAGGCAAGCCGCTGACCGAGGTGTTGACACCGGAGCAGATCGAGGCGATCGTCGAGCGTACCCGCAAAGGTGGCTCGGAGATCGTCGGGCTGCTGAAGACCGGGAGCGCCTATTTCGCCCCGTCTGCGGCGGCCGCACACATGGTCAAGGCGATTCTGCAGGACACGGGCGAAGTCATGCCGGTGTGCGCGTGGACGTCTGGCGAGTACGGTGTCGAGGACGTGTACCTGGGTGTTCCTGCCAAGCTGGGAGCCAAGGGCGTCGAGGAGATCGTCCAACTGGACATCACCGACTCCGAGTTGGAGGCACTGCGAGAGGCCGCCGTGGCGGTCAAGGCCAAGATCGAAGACTTGCACAGCATCGCTCTGTGACCACACGGGAAGGAACGAAAGCCCCCGATGTGCGGGGGCTTTCGTTGTAATCGGGGTGTGGTCCTGCCAGAATCACAATATTGTAGTTCTCTGCCAGGAGGCGGTCGTATGAACAAGGGAGACCTCGTAGAGAAGGTCGCCGATGCCGCAGGCATCAGCAAGAAGGCTGCCCACGCGGCGGTCGAGACGGTGTTCGGTGAGATCACCAAGGCCATGAAGAAGGGTGATCGAGTACAGGTGACCGGATTCGGGAGCTTCGAATCGGTGAAGCGACCGGGCCGGAAGGGCTTGAACCCGGCGACGGGTGAGAGTCTGTACATCAAGACCAAGTTCGTCCCGAAGTTCCACCCGGGGAAGGGCCTCAAGGACGAGGTCGCCAAACGCCGCAAGTAGGCGATCGGCAAGCGCGAGGAGTGGGCGACCCCCGGGGGTCGCCCACTTCCTTGTTCCGTGTCTGCGAACCCAGGGTTCAGGGGTGTCGTGATGACCGCTGCGAACCCAGGGTTCAGGGGTGTCGTGATGACCCCTACGAACCCAGGGTTCAGATGGCTCTCAGTACTCGACGTCCAGGCCGGCGGTGGCCGAGGCGTAATGGCCGAGGGCGGCCTGCTGGGTCATGAGTTTGGCCATGTTGCCGGCCACCTTGATCTTGCCGGTCATGAAGGCCATCTGCGTGTTGAGATCGCCCTTGAAGATCTTCGACGCGGTCTCGTAGCTGGATGTGATCGTGACGTCCGGGTTCTCCATAGCGCCGATTCTCTGTACCGGCGTGTCGCCGGTGGCGTCCATGTAGAACTTCGCTTCGCCTTCGGGTGCATCGGTAACGACGAACTGGAGGCTCATGTTGGCCGCCGAGGTGAAAGCGTCGCTCGCCTTGAGTGCTTCGGTGACGGCAGCGGCCCATTCGTCGGTGAGGAATGTGAATGCCATGGCTTCCTTTCTTTCTCCCTGTTGCCAGGCTAGCAGGGTTCGGGCCCGGTGCTTGCGATTGCAAGCAGTCGGTGTCCGGACGATCTCACTCATCCATCGACGGACATGGTCGAACCGGGTGCGGACGATGAGATGGAAGCCCATGCGTGCTTCGGTTGGTCAATCACCCAGGATCGGCAGAAGGGCTCGCTTGATCTTCTTGACATCTCTGGCGCCGAGCTTTGCGAGCGGTACCCGTGGGTAGCCGGGTCGGAGCCCGACCATCTCGGCGGCGGCCTTCACGCCGGGGATCCTGTAGGCCTCGACCGCCGAGGCGATCCTGGTCAGTTCCGCCTGATCCGACAGCGCGCTCCTGGGAGACCGACGTGTCTTTGCGATGACGTCGAGGACCGTGGCCGTGAGGTAGTTGGACGAGGCAGTGATCGCGCCGTAGGCACCCGCAGTCACGCAGAAGGTGATGGACCGGGTCGCTCCGGTGAACAACAGGAAGTCCACCGGAGTCTCTTGCACGAGGCGGGCCATCCGCGCGACGTCGCCTCCGGAGTCTTTCATGCCGACGATGTTGGCATGGTGTGACAGTTCGACGACCAGGTCGGTGGGGATCTCGTAGGCGGTCCACGGAGGGACCGAGTAGATCATCACCGGCAGGGGAGAGGCGTCGGCCAGGGCGAGGAAGAACCGGCGGACGGCAGCATGGTTGCCTCGGGCAAGGGTGGTCGGGGTCATGGCGAGGATGGCGTCGGCACCGGCTTCGACGGCCTCGGCGGTCTGCCGGACGGCCGTTCGAACCGTTTCCGCGGCGATGCCGCACAGCAGAAAGGTCTTGTTGCCGAGCGCGTTCCGTGCAGTGTCGAGAAGGGCCTGGCGCTCTCCGGGTTCCAGGTAGGGGCCTTCACCGGTCGAACCGGCGATCAGGAAGCCTTTGATCTTCCGCTCGGTGAGTGTGGTCAGGTTGTGTCGATGGGCATCGAGGTCCAGATCACCGGTTCGAGTGAACGGTGTGACGAGCGCAGGCATCAGGCGGGGTGGTTGCATCGGCGTGAGGCTACTACCTGGCGAAGACGCACCGGAACGAATGGCTCGAGGATGTCCCAGGGTCCGATCCTCGCGTGTTCTCGGACAGCGTCCTGTCGGCTCAGGGAGTCGGGTCCGGCTCGATGTGCATCACCGTGTCCGCAGCCCAGCAGGTGTTGACGACAGGGTCTCTGTTGCACACGGAGCCGGAGAACCACGCGAAACCGGTGAGCCAGTCATGGTCGAAGACCACACGGGTTCCGAGCCAGTCCCTGTCGGATCCGTCGTTGTCTCGCACCGCCTCAGGCCAGTTCTCCTCCAGCGCGAACCATGTGCCGCAGCGGAGGAACGCTCCGTCGTCCCCGCTCACGAACGGACGGTATCGTTGGCGGGGTCCGATCGTGCCGGATTCGTCGGATTTGTAGATCCACACTTCAACGACCGCGCCACTGATGTCACGAATCGCCCCGGCGGTCGCTTCGAGGATGGCGCAGTCGGCACCGGACTCGTCACCGGCGGCCGCCCCAACCCGAGCGCCTTCGCGCGTGCCGGCCGTGACACTCAGCCAGTCGCGAAGCCCCATGCCCCACTCGACGCTCCCAAGGGCCACGAGCAGCAGCAGGCTGAGGATCAATGCGGCTTCGATGACGGCGACGCCTTGTTCGTTGCGGATCCGCTTCATCGTGTCATCAAGGGTTCGGGATCAGTCGGACCGGGTTGCCGATGATCCGGGCCATCCAGGTCGTTCTGTCGTGTGGCTGGTTGAGTTCGATTTCCATGTACCACCAGCAATCGGATGAGCACGTGTAGCTCGACGGAATCTCGACGTTTGCCGTGACCCATTGGCCGTTGAAGATGGGGCTGCCGTCCGAGGTCTGAATCCTGCACGGCCCGCTGCTGCTGCTTCCGGTGATGGTGCCGTTCTCATCCTCGGAGAACCATGAGCACTGGGCCGTCGTACCATCGGGCATCTTGACGGTCATGTAGGCGTTGCCGTTGTCTTCGCCCGGGTCGTAGAAGTGCAGCTCGAGCCTCTTGCCCGCATGGAGCTGTTCGACTTTCGCCAGGTTCAGTATCCCGGTGGCGCCCGGTTGATTGGTGAAGATCGAGATGTCGTTGATGCCGTAGACGTGTGGGTTCGATCCCGAGGAAACCGAGGCATGGACCGAGTACTGGTTCGTGCCGCCGAGATCTCCGGTGGTCCAGACTCGCAGGACATAGATGCCCGGTGTCAACGTGCCGCCGACATCGCAGAGCTCTGCCCAGCGGTTCTTGTAGGTGGAGGCATAGGAGCCGCTGGGGATGTCGAACCGGCAGCCGGCGATGGGAAGGTTGTCGGTCGGGTCGAGTGGCGTGGTATCCGGCTCGTACAGTTCGAAGTGGGTATCGGTTCCTCCACCATCGTCTTGGGCGCGATCGCCCGTCTGATAGCTGAAGTTGCCTCGTTCGTAGAACCCGGCATCGTAGATGTGAACCTTGAGGTTTGAAGAGCCGGGTGCCACTTCGATGCCGTAGTAGTAGCCGGCCGGCCGGTACTGGGAGTTGTTGAAGTGGCTTCCGGACCACGGGTCATCCCAGAATTCGGTCGCGAATGCATCCCCGTTGAACTTGTTGGTGAGACGACCGGAGATCGCGGCCCAGAAATTCGGATCTCCACCGGTGCAGTTGGTGCCCGGGGGATTGACCGGCGCTTCGCCGAAGCAGTTGTCGGGGCTGCCTATCGGCACGGGTTTGATGTATTGGGCGGTCGACGTTCTGGTGATCGTGAACTGGTCGAACCCGATGATGCGCAGGAGATAGGTGGGCACGGTGGTGGTCAGCACCACCTGGAGGCTGTTGTCGGCGAGTGGGATGAGTTGGACGCCTCCTCCCGGATACCCGTTGGCGGCCGCGGCGGCGTCGGCGTCGTTCTGGGCCTGATCCAGGAAACCGGGCAGGTTCACCACCCCTGCGAGTGCGGCTGAGTCGGCGGCGTTCTGCAGTCTGGACGAGTTGAGGTACAGCCATGTGAGGTCGACGGAGAGCGCTGCGAATGCGAGGAGCACGACGAGCGAACCGGCCGCCCATACGAGGACGGCTCCGTTCTCGGATGTCTCGAGTCGCAGGAGTTTCCGCAGTCGCGACCTCATTCGAACGCCTCCGGTTCCATGCGCAGGATGGTGCTCTCGTCGATGACGTAGCTCCCGGTGAAGGGCGGGAAGCCGGTGATCCAATTGTGCGTCATCTGGATGCGGATGCCGATGATGTCCAGTGGTTGTGAACCGGCAGCGGTCTGTCGCGTGGACGAGGGCCACTGTTCGACGACGCTCCAGTTCAGGAGAGGATTGGCGCACGGATCCGGATCGCCGCCCGTGTAGGTCCATGTGTTCGTGCGCGACGCGATCTGGTCACCATCGGAGGTCGCCTCGTAGATCTCGAAGCGGTCGACGCGATCGAGGAAGCCGTTGGGGAGAAAATCGACGATGCTTGTCATGATCTGGCAGTCGGCGTCTGGCGCCGTCCCCACGAACGCGCCTGTGCGGACTCCTTCGCGTGCGGCCTGTTCGACGGTGAGGAAGTCGTAGAAGGACATGCCGAACTCCATGATTCCGATGAAGAGGAGCATGATGAGCGGCATGACCAAGGCGAACTCGACGAGCGTCGCTCCGTCTTGGCGACGGTTTTGCCCGCGAAGAGGTCTCACTCGTTTCCTCCCAGGGCTGTCTCCCAGCGTGGCGGCATCATCGCGCCACTGGCCCAGCCATGGAATCTACACGACGCGATGAGAACTGCAACGGCGAAGGCCTTGAACGTGGTTGCGAACCGGAGGACGGCGATGTCCCGGTCGTCACGAGATCTCATGATATCGCCGCCTTCCACCGGACAGCGACGCGTACGCAGTGTGATGCCAAGGAATAGAAGAGTCGAGGGAGATCTGCAGGCTGATCACGACCTCATCCCTTTTCTGCTCGCGAGGGCGCTTTCCGGGCCTTCCGGTCCCATACATGACAACCACGTCAGGCGTTCAGAATATCACTGTCCGTGGTCTCGGGCAAGGGGTTCGTCTGTACCCTATTTCCCCAGAACGAGGTGAAGGGGACTGCCGATGATGTAGGCACGCCACGTCGTCGTGTCCTGGGTCGTTCCGTTATACGCGTAGTGCACTTTCCACCAGCCGCCCGGATAGGTGGCGGGGAGATCGAACTCTGCTTTGAGCCACTTGCCGTTGTAGTCGTGGGCCGGTCTGGTTGCGTCGATCGTGCATGAGGTCCCCGAGGGGTGGGTGGTGAGCGCCGACCAACTGTCGGTCACCTCGTTTCGCATGCTTACGCGACACCCGCCGGACCACGGGCTTCCGTCGGGACCGAGGAAGGAGATGATGTTGCTGACATTGTTCTGCGCGTCGCCCGGGTCGTAGAGCTCGACGACGAACGTCTTTCCCCGGTACGAAGAAGCCACTTCGGCGAGGTAGAAGTCGGCGCTCGTCGCCGAGATGTTGTTGAAGATCGAGATGTCACGGATCCCGTAGAGGCGCGGCGTCGCTCCGACACCGGTCACGTTGAGCGAGTAGCGGTTGAGGCCCGTATCGTCCTGCTGCCTCGGTGTGTCGACCCGGATCTCCAGCGGATAGATGCCCGGTGCAGGATTGGCGACCGTACAGAGCGATTCCCAAACATAGGGGGCACCGGCGGCGAGCTCCGGCTCGGGGGGCTTGGTCACGCTGCATCCGGGGACCGGTGTGTTGTCGGAGATATCCAGCGGTGTGGGATCCGGGTAGTAGAGCGTCGCGATGACGGTATGGCCCGCTCCGCCGCATCCGCCGCAAACGTTGTGGTCTCCGGTGCGCTCATGATCGCCGCCGGGGGTGTGCAGGGCCAGGTCGAGGGTGTTGACGGTGAACGACGACGTTCCGGCAGCCACGTCCACGCCGTAGAGGTACCCGCGGTCCCGCCACGACGGATTGGGGGATGTGCTGCAATTCGCGCCGCTGCCGGCTCCGTCGGGACACCATGACGAGTAGGCGTCACCCATGCGCGTGTCCGTGTACTTGCCGTGGATGTTGGCCCAGAAGCCGACCCAGGTGCCGCTCTGAGGATCGTTCCCGAAGGTCGAGCCGGGACTTCCCATCGGCAGCGGGGGAACGAACTCGGCGATTGCCGATCGCGTGATCTTCTGGGAGGCCTTGCCGAACACCTTGAGAAAGAACGTCGGGACGGTCACCGAGACCGTGACTCTCAGTTCGTAGGGCGCGTTCGCGCCAGAGACATCTTGGACTCTGGCCGGTGTGACGACGGCGGCGCCGACGCCGTCTGTGAAGCCGTTGGCGGTGGCGACCTGCCGTGCGGTATTGGAGGCGTCGGTCGCGAACTTCTCGGGCATGTAGATTACGCCGGCCAGTGCAGCCGCGTCTGCCGCGCGCTGAGCCCGGCTTGCGTTGAGGTAGAACCAACCGAGGTCGGTGGCGAAGGCCGACAGCCCGAGCAGAACGACGAGCATGATGCCCACCAGCGGGAGAACGGCTCCGCGTTCGGTCTGCGGCTGCTTCATCAGGGCACTCCCTGTGCAGGCTCGAGCTGGAACACGCTGTCGTCGGACCACGGGCCGCCCGGAAGCGGCATGAAGTTCGTCAACCAGGTGTGGTCGAAGATGATTCGCACACCGAGTTCATCCAGGCCCGGCAGGCGATTGTCACGGAGCGCGGGCGTCCAGGGACAGCCGTTGACCGCCATGCACATCCAGCCCCCGCCGGCCTTGGGGATATACACATTGCTGGTGGAACACAGTCCTTCACTGCCGACGGCGCATCCCAGAGTGGCGTCGGCGGGATCTCCATTGCTGTCGGCTTTGTAGATCCAGACCGCCTGGATCGTAGACGAATGTATATCTGCCACGGCCTGTTCCACCGCGTTGAGGACGATCGTGTCTGCCGTGGCGGTGGTTCCGGCTGCCGAGCCGATACGCGCTCCGGTGCGCGCCGCGTTGGAGATGGACAGCCAGTCGATGAACGCGAATCCGAACTCGGCGACACCGAGCGCGAGGATCAGCAACATGGGCAGTACGAGGGCGGTCTCGATCAGGCTGACGCCACGCTCGGAACCGATCCGTTTTCGGGTCATGATCCAAAAACCTGAGGCTCGATGCGCATGATGACCGCCTTGGTCCAGTTGGAGATACCATCGTTATACATCGTCGTGAGCCAGTGGTGCTGGAATCGGACGGTGACCTCGATCCGCTCTGTCGGTGTGTCGATCTTTCTCCCGGAGGGAAGCCAGTTGGGTGGGACATAGGAGAGGTCGTCCGGATCGGGACACGGGGTCCAGCGGCAGGGTGTGGTGCCGTCCCACCGGTAGGTGGTCGTCTCCGACATGTGATCGGGGTCGTCGATCGTGACGTCGACGATATCGCCCATCATCGAGGCGGTGAGGGCGCGTTCGACCGATCGTAGGATGGCGATATCTGCTGCCGAATCGTTGCCTGCCACGGCCCCGATCCGAGCACCCTCCCTGCTCGCGTGACTGATCGAGAGCCAGTCCTTGAAAGCCAGGCCGAATTCCATAATGCCGTACAGGACGGTAATGAGAAGTACCGAGACGATGGCGAACTCGATGAGGGTTGCACCGTGGTCGTCCTTCATTCGGTTGGCAGGGTGCGGATCATGCACATTCCCCCCGATGGAAACCACTACTCTATGTGGTGACAGTACTGCAATAGGCGGTTGACCGCAAGGGGTCATGCGAAGGGTATCGGAGTTGGCGATCAATGTCTCGAGGCGCGCGATATCTCGGGGGATCCGGTGGAAGAGCGATGACCGTGAGAAGCGCAGTTGTGTCCGTTTGCAGCGCCGGCGACGCCAGGCCCGTCCGTGTTTCCATCGCCGGCACCGACGGGTTCGAAAGACGAGAGGGGCCCCGATCGGGGCCCCTCTCCGGTTCGACGGCGGCTATTGGACCGTCTGGCCTATCCGTTTGCGGTTCTTGAGCTTCGCCTTGACGTAATCCAGGTTCATCAACGCGATGAAGTCGATCGAGACGCTCTTCGGGCATGCCGCCTCACACTCGCCGTGGTTTGTGCAGGAGCCGAAGTACAGCTCCATCTCGTCGACCATCGCCTCGACCCTGGTCCAGCGCTCCGGCTGGCCCTGCGGCAGCAGGTTCAGATGCGACACCTTGGCAGCGGTGAACAGCTGTGCCGCACCGTTCGGACACGCGGCCACACAGGCACCACATCCGATGCAGGCCGCGGCATCCATGGCTGCGTCCGATGCAGGCTTCGGCACCAGAATCAGGTTTGCATCCGGGGCGCTGCCCGCTCGGATGGTGATGTATCCGCCGGCCTCGATGATGCGGTCGAGCGGGCTGCGGTCCACCACGAGATCCTTGACGATCGGGAACGCTTTCGCTCGCCACGGTTCGACGACGATGGTGTCACCATCGTTGAACTTGCGCATGTGGAGCTGACAGGTTGCCGTTCCATCCTGCGGTCCGTGGGGATGGCCGTTGATCACTATGCCGCACATCCCGCAGATGCCTTCGCGGCAGTCGCTGTCGAAGGCCACCGGCTCTTCACCCTTGGTGGTCAGTCGTTCGTTGACGACGTCGAGCATCTCCAAGAACGACATGTGCTCGCTGACGTCTTGCACGGGGATCGTTTCGAATCTGCCGGGAGCTTCGGGCCCGTCCTGGCGCCAGACTTTGAGTGTGACGTCCATTACTTGTAGCTCCTTTGCGAGAGTGCCACGTACTCGAACTCGAGCGGCTCCTTGTGGAGAACCTCCTCGATCTCGTGGCCGATACCCTTGAACTCCCAGGCGGCGACATACGAGTACTCTTCGTCGTTGCGGAGTGCTTCGCCCTCTTCGGTCTGGCTCTCGACGCGGAAATGACCGCCGCACGACTCTCGCCTGTCAAGTGCGTCGAGTGCCATCAGCTCCGCCAGCTCGAAGAAGTCCCAGACTCGACCGGCGTTGGCCAGCGCCTGGTTGAAGCTCTCGTTCGTGCCGAGCACCTTCAGGTCGGAATGGAACTCCTCGCGAAGTTTCCGGATCATCTCCAGGGCCTCGGTGAGGCCGGCTTCGCTGCGTTCCATGCCGACGTGTGAGACGAGGATCTTGCCGAGCTCCTTATTGAACCAGGTGGCGGTCCGTGAGCCGTCGACCGAGAGCAGACGATCGAGATGATCACGAACTTCTCGCTCGACCTTGGTGAAGGCTTCGCCGGCGACATCCATCGGTTCGGTTCCCAACAACGGGGCCAGATAGTTGCCGATCGTGTAGGGGAGCACGAAATAGCCGTCGGCCAGGCCCTGCATCAGCGCACTCGCTCCGAGACGGTTGGCGCCGTGGTCGGAGAAGTTCGCTTCCCCGATCACGAACAGCCCCGGGATGGTGCTCATCAATTCGTAGTCGACCCAGAGGCCGCCCATCGTGTAGTGCGTCGCGGGATAGATTCGCATCGGCACTTCGTACGGGTTCTCGTCCGTGATGCGTTCGTACATCTCGAACAGATTGCCGTAGCGTTCCTCGATCGTCTCCCTGCCCAGCCGCTTGATGGCGTCGGTGAGATCCAGGTAGACGCCGTTCTTGCGCGGGCCGACTCCCCGTCCCTCATCGATCATCTTCTTCGCGTTGCGAGAGGCGACGTCACGGGGTACCAGGTTGCCGAACGACGGATACCGCCGCTCCAGGTAGTAGTCCCGGTCCTCTTCGGGAATCTCGTTGGGAGGACGAGTCTCGTTCGGGTCCTTCGGTACCCAGATCCGCCCGTCGTTGCGCAGCGACTCCGACATGAGTGTCAGCTTCGACTGGAACTCCTCGCTCTGCGGGATACACGTCGGATGGATCTGTACGAAACATGGGTTGGCGAACGCCGCCCCTCGCCGATGTGCCCGCCAGATGGCCGTCGCATTGCTCGCCATGGCGTTGGTCGACAGGTAGTACACGTTGCCGTACCCGCCGGTGGCGAGCACGACCGCATGTGCGGAGTGGCCCTCGATCTCGCCGGTGAGCAGGTTTCGAGTGATGATGCCGACCGCCTTGCCGTCGTGGACGACCAGATCGAGCATCTCCATTCGGGTGTGCAGCGTGACCTTGCCGGCGCGGATCTGATTGGCCATCGCCTGGTAGGAGCCGAGCAGCAACTGCTGGCCGGTCTGGCCCCGCGCATAGAACGTTCGTGACACGAGCGCCCCGCCGAACGACCGGTTCGCCAGGGTGCCACCGTACTCACGGGCAAACGGGATCCCCTGAGCGGTGCACTGGTCGATGATCTTGTCGGCCACTTCGGCCAGGCGATGCACGTTGGCCTCGCGGGAACGGTAATCGCCACCCTTGACCGTGTCGTAGAACAGCCGGAACACCGAGTCGCCGTCGTTCGTGTAGTTCTTGGTGGCGTTGATACCGCCCTGGGCGGCGATGCTGTGGGCTCGTCGCGGCGTGTCGTGGTACGTGAAGACCTCGACGTCGTAGCCCAGTTCGCCGAGTGTCGCCGCCGCCGAAGAACCCGCCAAGCCGGCACCCACGATGATGATCTTGTACTTGCGCTTGTTGGCCGGGTTGACGAGCTTCGTGTGGAAGCGATAGTTCGTCCACTTCTCCCCGATCGGCCCCTCAGGGATCTTTGCATCGAGTTTGATCATGATGTCCCTCCGCTCACCCGACCACATGGGTCAGCACCGCGAGCGGGATGCTGACGTTGCCGATCACGATCACCAGGGCGAAGGCCGTGGCAAACCATCGTCGCCATGGGTTGAACCGTGTGTTGTTCCACCCAAGACTCTGAAAGAGGCTCCATGCGCCGTGGTAGATGTGAAAGCCCAACAGGATGTTGGCGATGATGTAGAACGTTGCCACCGGCCAGCGGGAGAGGCTGGCCACAACGTTGTCGTACACCGCGCCGCGCACAAAGTCGGGGTTTACGTTGCCCCAGGTCAGGTCCATCAAGTGCCAGGCGATGAACGCCAGGATGATCACGCCAGACCAGCGCATCGTCCTGGACGCGTAGTTCGCGACCAGATACTCCCTCGGAGTCCGGTAACGGACGGGTTTGGTGGCCCACCCCCTTGCTTTCCAGTTTGTGACGGTCAGCGAGTAGGCCGCATGGAGATGGAGCACGAGCGCCGCTGCGATCACGATGCGGAACAGCCAGAGGAAGACGGTGTGGGGGAGGAACGGCTGAAGGATCGAACGCAGCCACTCGGCGTACTCGTCGAGGTGGTAGACACCTTCGGCATTTACGCCGAGGAAGATCTTCAGATTCCCGATCATGTGGGCGAGGACATACGTCAGGAAGAGGATGCCCGTTACCGCCATGACCCACTTCTTCCCGACATCCGAGCCGTAGAACTCGCCAAAGAACGTCCGGTACCGTTTGGGCGTCCTCTTGCCCGTGCCTTGTTGGGTGGTCGTCACTCCGAACCTCCTCAGCACAGTGGGATAGTGGTCGCGGCGAGGCTAGCACCGCAGGGTCTCGCTCCTCGATTCGAAGGCTTTTTGCCGACGCGTCGAAACCATTGGAGATTCCGGTATTTCATGCTGTTTGTGGATTCGGGGTTGACAGCGCGCGCGGGGTTTGATTACATGTATGTAATTACACGTTTGGCGCTTGGAGGGCGGTCTTGTACAGGAGTCTCATCGAGGCGCTCGCCGTCGAAGATCTGTCCTGGCAGGATTACTCGAACTGCAGGGGGGGCGACGCGAACCTGTTCTTCCCGGAACGGGGAGCATCGACCCGAAAGGCCAAATCCATCTGCGGTGCCTGTGAGGTTCGTCTCGAATGTCTCGAGTTCGCGATCCAGCAGGGCGAGAAGTTCGGTATCTGGGGTGGCCTCTCCGAACGCGAGCGACGGCGCATCCGCAAGGAACGCGCGGCGAAGATACGCAGAGTCTCCTGAACGGAGCGGTTCGCTCGGTAGCCGGCAGCGGTAGCATGAATGCCATCCAGAGGTGAGGAGAAACGGTGGAAGGACTCGGGTTCATCGGTGTGGTTCTTCTGGTGGTGGCGGTCTTTCTCGCGATCGTGGGCACGATGCTGAGTCGCCGGACGAAGGCGCTCAAGGAACAGCTCAAGGTCGATGGTGCTCTGGCACCCGAGCTCGATCTCGACCGGCCCCGTCCCCGGGTTACGGCGTTTCATGTACGTGGGGAAGAGGCTCGAGTCACGTTCGATGTTCCCCTGCCTCCTGGTGACACCGACCCGGTCCTGGTCGAACTCCTCCTCTCCGAAGCCTTGGAGGTCGTGCACGAGAAGCAGCATTCGTTGCCCATCGACGATGTCACCAAGGTCGTCGTTTTCGCGGGACGCGAAGGAGAGCCGCGCAGAGTCGGGGAGCTGCCGCTCGCCGAGCCGGGGTTGCTCCCTCCGTTGCCGGTCGTGCCGCACCTGCGTCTGACGAGCATCGGTTTCGACGCGCTCGATCAACAGTTCGAGGAGGAGCCGGCCACCGCACCTCCGGAGCTCGTGGCGGTCACGGCGAGCAACACTCTCAGGCCGATCGGTGAGGAGTTGCGGATCCCGAAGGCCCTCGACATCGGACTTCGCGCCCAAGGCATCGACCCGGGTTCGATGACTGCCGCCGAGATGGTTCGGGGCATACTGCGCCTGTTCGGATACTCGATCTCTCCCGGTAAGGATCCCGCCGTGTACACGGCGACGAAGGCGGGGACGACGACGTACGTGCGCGAGGACGTCTACCGGCCTGGCGACTATCCGGAACTCGACGAAGGGACGATCCGCTCGTTCATGGTCGAGTTTCTGAATGCCGGCGCCGACAGGGGCCTGCTCGTCAGCGCCAAGTTTGCCCCCTTCAGCATCTACAACCTGGAGCAGAGAGAACCGAGGGTGCGGTTCGTGACTCGGGAACGCCTCCAGAAGTTCATCGACTCGTTCTCTCTGGAGTGACCGTGCGCTTCGGCGTCGCGGTCTCCGGCGCTCCGGATCCTGCGTTCCCGGAGGAGATGGCCACGCTCGAGAGAGCCGGTTTCGCAAGTCTGTGGTTCGGGCTCGACGAGACCGACTGGGATCCGATCGTGCTGGCGTCAGCCGCTTCGAAGGCGACCACCGGAACGGAACTGGTCGTCGCTCTTGACGCCCCGACGCCTGTCACCGCCAAGTCCGTCGCGTCTCTCGATGCGCTCAACGGGGGAAGGAGCCGGGTCCTGGTCGAGACCGCCGGTGACGCTGCGCTCATGCGAGTCATGCTCGGTGGCGATCGAGTCAACTACGACGGTGCTCACTTCCGGGTCGTGGATGCCCCGGTGCTGCCGGCTCCGATACGAGAACGGATGCCGATCTGGACACGGGCACTTGGCCTGGCGGCCGGCGTCGACGGGTGGTTGGCGACGTGCGCCGGGGAGTACGAGGCGCTGGTCGAAACGGTCGACCAGGCGTGTCGTGACGCCGGAAGGGACCCCGCGCTGCTGCGACGAGCCGTATTGATCGATGGCCGAGGCGAGGGGATCACCGCCACCATGGTCGCGTTGACGTCGGGCGAGCTTGCTCGGCGGCTACGGGGCGTCGACGAGGTCGTTCTCCGACTGGATCGGGAGTCTTGGCGAGCCGCCGGTAAGGTCGTCGCCGAGATGAAGTAGGATCAGCTTCTGATACGGAAGGTGAAACATGTTCGGAGGAAGAGTCGGCGGGCCTGAGTTGATCATCATCCTCGTTGTCCTATTGCTCCTCTTTGGAGCCCGCAAACTACCGGATCTCGCTCGTTCGCTCGGTGCCTCCGCCAAGGAGTTCCGCCGGGGTCTCGACGAGGGTGCGTCGGATAAGCCCGAGGACAACTCCGGCGAAGATTCCTAGACCTCTGAGGAGGTCTTGAAGGAGTGGATGGTTTGGGCCGTCCGCTCCTTCGTCGTTTACAGGTGCTCCAGGGCGGTGTCGTAGTCGGCGATGTCCCGAGTGATGCCAAGGCCGGCGGAGGCAACGATCTCTCGAACGATCCCATCGGCATCGAGAACGTAGGTGGTGCGAGTGGCACACCCGAGATTCTCGTCGAAGCATCCATATGCGTTCGCCACGGCACCGTGTGGCCAGAAATCCGAGAGGATGGGGAACGTGTAGCCCTGCTCGTCCGCCCAGTGTTTATGGACATGGCGGGTGTCGCAGGTGATGGCCACGACGTTGGCGTCGACCTCGTTGAAGTCGACAAGATGGTCCCGGATGGCACACAGCTCGGCTTCGCAGTTCCCTGTGAAGGGGAAAGGGATGAACACGATGAGGGTCTTGCGGCCCCGCAGTGACTCCAAGGTGACCTCGTTGTTGTCCTGATCCTCGAGGGCGAATGATGGCGCGGGTTGGCCGATGGTTGCCGACACGGTGACCTCCTTTTTCGCGAACGCTACCCCGTTCCAGTGAACCCTGGGCTCAGGGGGGTCGTCACGACCCCTGCGAGCCCTGGGTTCAGAGGTCTTCGGTGGGGAGCAGAACTCGAGCAGCCCATCCGACCGGATCGGTGAGTTCGGCCAGAGTCGGCAGATTTGCCGGCTGCTCCCAAAGCGTTGTCAGTGCGTCCTCGCCCCAGCGGCGAGCGACTTCGTCACAGAAACTTGCCGTACCGATCTCCTGGTTCGGCCGCACCTCGAGACCAAGCAGCGTCGTGAGGACTTCCTCGCCCTGGGCGGGCTCGGATCGGCGGCGGTTCAGCGCTTCCCGCATCCGGGCCAGGTCGGGCAGCAGCCTGGCCGCCGCCCCGTTCATCAAGTATTCGGCGTAACCGTCGATGATCGCCACGAACGCCTGGAGCGCCTCGAGGTCGGGTTGCTGTTCCGGGGTGGTGAGCAGACCGGAAAACCCGCCGGACTCGCCGACGAGCTGCTCGAACTGCTCGGGGTCCTGGAATCCCTGGAGGCGCCCTGCGAGTGCCTCGGGGTCGAGTTCGAGGCCGTCGAGATACCGCTCGACCAGTTCGAGGAAGTGAGGCCGGACCCACGATTTCGAGAAGAGCGCGGTGTGCATGATCTCGCGTAGGGCGACCCAGAGTCGCACCTGTCGGCGGTCGAGGCCGTTCTCGGTGGCAAACGCCTCAATGTTCGGAACGATGAACGAGATATCCATGGCCTCCACGCTTGGGAGACCGAGATCGAAATGGCCGAGCGTCCGTTGGCTGACAAAACCGACCATGATGCCCATCTGCAGACCCAGCAGTGCCGGACCGAGCATGGCGAGAGGACCGGGCATGGCCCCCTCTGCGAACTTGGGTGCGATCGGTTCGACCAGATACCGAAAACTCATCAGATGCGAATCTGCCCAACCGCGCCGGTCCGTTGGGATCGCGTCGGAGAACGCTCCCGGATCCAGGGGGGTCTCTCCGGTGATCTGCAGTTGGGCGAGACGGCTCAGATGCTGGTATTCCTCGGCTATTCGCGGCTCGATCGGTTCCCTGCCGCCTGCGAGGTGGCCGGTGAGCTCGGCCGCCAGCTTCCAGTTCACCGGACCCGGTTGGTTGAACAGGTCGAACAGTTGCGAGAAGAGGTCTTCGTTCATGGCTGGTCCGGCCGCTCGCCGAGCACGGCGTCGACTTCGATCGGATTCCCGTTGTGCAGCAGTGAAAGCGTGATCGTCTGGCCGGCCCTGTGTGTGCGGAGCAGGGCGATGAGGTCGTTGACACCGATGACGCTGGTGCCGTCGATGGCGGTGATGATGTCTCCGACTTTGGTCTCCGTGTCCTGGATGCCCGTGCTTCCTTCGAACGAGACGATACGGGCGCCTTCCGGGACCTGGGCGCCTCCAATGTCCTCGAATGCCGGTTCCACCTGCACGCCGATGAACGCATGGTGCACGACGCCGTCACGGATGAGATCGTTCGCTACCCCCTGGACGATGCTGACCGGTACCGCGAAGCCGAGACCCTCTGCGCCCACGTCACTGAGGCCGATGGCGGTCGTGATGCCGATGAGCCTACCGGTTGCGTCGAGAAGGGCGCCGCCGCTGGACCCGCGGGTGATGGGAGCGTCGGTCTGGAGGAGGCCGAAGAGTCTCTCGTTCGCGGTGACCTCCAACTCGCGATTGAAGGCGGAGATGATGCCGGAAGTCACCGATGGTCCTCCGTAGAGACCGAGCGGGTTGCCGATGGCGACTGCGAGATCACCGATGCGATAGCTGGACGGGTTCGCCAGCTGGAGCGGTGTGAGATCGGGCGCATCGATCGAGATCACCGCCAAGTCGGTCACCGGGTCCGTACCGACGACGGTGGCCTGGTAGATGCGGCCGTCGGAGAGCACGGTCCTCACGAAACCGGCGTCTTCCACCACGTGGTTGTTGGTGAGGATGAATCCGTTGGCCGTGTACACGACCCCTGAGCCGCTTGCGGAGGCCGGGTCGGTGCGGCCGTTGCCCTCTCCGATCTGGACCGTGACGATCGAAGGAATCGCCCTGGCGGCGATGGTCGCCACCGCGGTCGAAGGTGAGGATGCCTGAGCCGGCGCGATCGAGGGGAGTGTCGTCGCTGTCGATGTCATGAACGTTTCCTGAGGGGGAAGGACGCCGATCGCGAAGAGGGCGGCCATGGCGATGGTCGCTCCGAGGATGCCGCCGATGATCGCCGCCGGAAGGACACCGCGCCGGCGCGCGACAAGAGTCCGGACCGGCTGCTCCGGCGGCAGGGGAGGCCGTGGTGGAGCAACCCTCGGATCTTCGTCTCGGGGGACGGTACGATCACTCATAGGAGTCTGATTGTATGACCGGAGTACGCGTACGAGTGCGGGTCCTGCCCGACCCGATCGATTACGGCGAACTGATGGCCTTTGTGTCCTCGCCCGCGGCGGGAGCCTCGGTCCTGTTCGTCGGCACCGTTCGGGACCACTCCGAGGGGAAGACGGGCGTCACGCATCTCGAATACGAAGCGTACGCCGAACGGGTCGAGGATGCGATCGCGACGATCGTCGGGGAGGCCGGGGACCGCTGGGATGTGCTCGGAGTCGCGGTCGACCACCGCACAGGTGCCGTCGATCTCATGGAGGCGTCGGTGGCGGTCGCCGTTTCTTCGGCTCATCGGGATCAGGCCTTCGAGGCTGCCCGATACATCATCGACGAGCTGAAGGTCCGGGCTCCGATCTGGAAGAAGGAGTTCTGGGACGGCGGGGCCGAGTGGGCGCGCGGATCCTGAGCGCCGGTGGCAGGCAGGCGGCCGAGCAGCGAGCCGGTATGCTCTTGTCCCGATGAATGTGCTCCTCCTCGGCAAAGGCGGCCGTGAACACGCCATCGGATGGAAGCTGTCCCGGAGTCCTCGTCTGCGGCGGCTGATCTCACTTCCCGGAAACCCTGGTCTCGCTCGACTCGGGGAGGTGAAGACCGGCGTCGACCCTTCCGATCCGGCGGCGGTGACGGCGTTTGCCCGATCGGCGAAGGTCGACCTCGTCGTCGTCGGGCCGGAAGCACCGCTGGCCGCAGGGGTCGCCGACGCTCTCAGAGCAGCCGGCGTCGCGGTGTTCGGTCCGGATCGTGCCGCCGCCCGGCTGGAGACTTCGAAGTCGTTCGCGAAGGAGATCATGGCCAGGGCGGGCGTGCCGACGGGATCTTCCGAGACCTTCTCCGAGGACCGGGGAGCGTTGGCGCATCTCGAGCGGATCGACGGTCCGTTCGTCGTAAAGGCCGATGGTCTGGCGGCCGGCAAGGGTGTCCTGGTGACCGAAGATATCGCCGAGGCCCGGCACTGGGTCCGGGCGTGTTTCGATGGACGGTTCGGTGATGCCGGCTCGACCGTCGTGATCGAGGAGTACCTGCCGGGCGACGAGATCAGCGTGTTCGGGCTCACCGACGGTACCGACGTGATCGGGTTGCGTCCCGCCCGCGACTACAAGCGCCTCCGAGAAGGCGACGCCGGCCCGAACACAGGAGGAATGGGCTCCTTCACTCCTGTCGAAGGATTCGACGACGCCTGGGTGCAGAGCATCGTCGAGAGCATCATCAAACCGGTTCTCGGGACTCTGTCGGAGGACGGCATCGAGTATGTCGGATTCATCTATGCGGGGATCGTCTTGACTCCCGAGGGACCGAAGGTGCTCGAATTCAACTGCCGGTTGGGAGATCCGGAGACCCAGGCCATCCTGCCGACCCTCGACGGCGACCTGCTCGAGCTCATCGGCTCGTGCATCGACGGCACCGCCGGCAACGTTGCACCGCGCTGGAATGACCTGGCTGCCGTGAACGTCGTTCTGGCGGCCGCCGGGTATCCGGAGGCTCCCGTTGGCGGAGATCAGATCACCGGTCTCGATTCCGAACAGGACGACACCCTCGTCTTTCACGCCGGTACGCGTGAGGACGACGGCAGGCTCGTCACTGCCGGAGGCCGGGTGCTGAGCGTGATCGGACTTGGAGCGGACGTGGCGTCGGCCCGTGCCCGAGCGTACGATCGGGTCGCGACGATCGGTTTCGACGGTTGCCGGTATCGAAAGGACATTGCTGGATGAGAAGTGTTTCCGTGCTCATGGGGTCCGAGAAGGATCTGCCGGTGATGGAGAAGGCCGCCGAAGTCCTCGAGCGCTTCGGTGTGCCGTATGACCTGCTGGTGATGTCCGCGCACAAGAGCCTCGATCGGGTGCTGGCGCACGCCGGCCAGGCACGAGCCGGCGGCATCGGGGTGATCATCGCCGGGGCCGGCAAGGCCGCGCATCTCGCCGGGGTGGTGGCCGCGCGAACGACGCTCCCGGTCGTCGGTGTCCCGCTGAGCGCCTCTCTCGACGGGCTTGACGCATTGTTGGCGACCGTGCAGATGCCGACCGGAGTGCCGGTGGCCACGGTGGGCATCGACGGGGCGGCGAACGCCGCGCTCCTCGCGATTTCGATCCTTGCGCTCGACGATTCCGCCCTCGCGGAACGTCTCGTGTCGTACCGTGAAACCCTGGCTTCAGAGTCCTTCAAGGAGATTCACATCCAATAGCAGCGGTCACGGATTCGTTCTTCTACAATCGCCCCGTGCTGGCGCTCAAACACGTGGCCTCGGGCAAGGTTCGCGAGATCTATGAAGTCGACGAGGAGCGATTGCTCTTCGTCGCCACCGACCGCATCTCCGCGTACGACGTCGTGCTTCCCGACATGATTCCCGACAAGGGACGGGTACTCACGGGTCTGTCCCTGTACTGGTTCGACTTCCTCGAAACGCCCAACCACTTCTTGACCACGGACCTCGGTGGGATCGGTCTCTCCGATGATGAAGTGGCGGAACTCACCGGCAGGGCAATGATCGTGCGCCGCGCCGACGTGATCCCGATGGAGTGCGTCGTGCGCGGTTACCTGTACGGGAGCTCATGGCGCGAGTACCGGGCAGGGGGAGGGCCGACCACCGAGCATCTTCCCGCCGGGCTGCAGATGGCCCAGCAACTCCCGGAGCCGCTGTTCACGCCCGCGACGAAGGCCGAGAGCGGGCACGACGAGAACCTCACCGTCGCGGGTGCACGAACACTGGTCGGCGACGATGTCTACGAACGCCTTCGCGATGTGGCCATCGACCTGTACCGGCGTGCCGCGTCCGCGGCGGCCGAGAAAGGCGTGCTGCTCGCGGATACCAAGTTCGAGTTCGGTTTCGTCGGTGACGAGCTGCTGCTCATCGATGAAGTCTTGACCCCAGACTCATCCCGCTACTGGCCGGCCGACCAGTATGAGATCGGAGCCGTGATGCCTTCGTACGACAAACAGTACGTGCGCGATTGGCTCGACTCGACGGGCTGGGACCACACTCCACCCGCCCCAGTGATGCCGGATGACGTCAAGGCTGCAACCCGGGCCCGTTACGTCGAGGCGTTCGAGCGGCTCACCGGGACCTCGTTCGACGGGTATCTGCGATGAAGGCCATCGTGACGATCCGGAGGCGTGAGAACATCGCCGATCCCGAGGGCAGCACCATCCGCCGCGCCCTCGGCGATCTCGGATTCGCCGATGTGCAAGCCGTTCGTGTCAACCGGACGATCGAACTGGACCTGCAGGGCCTGGATCGAGACGAGGTCATCTCGCAAGCACGCGAAATGTGCGATCGGCTCCTCGTCAACCCGGTCATGGAAGACTTCGACATCGAGATCGTGGCTTGAACGTCGGCATCGTCGTATTCCCCGGTACGAATTGTGAGCACGATGTCGCCCACGCGTTCGGGCTCCTCGGCGCGCAGACCGAGTTCGTGTGGCACCGAGAGACGACTCTGGATGGTTTGGACGGTGTCGTGCTGCCCGGCGGCTTCGCCCACGGCGACTATCTGCGCGCCGGTGCGATTGCACGGTTCTCGCCGGTGATGGACGCCGTGGCAGATGCCGCCGACTCCGGTGTGCCCGTCCTCGGGATCTGCAACGGTTTCCAGGTGCTCTGCGAGGCGGGACTGCTTCCCGGGGCGCTGATCGCCAACCGGGACCTACGGTTCATCTGCCGTCCCGTTCACGTGCGGGTCGAGGCGACAGACTCGGTGCTCACCAGAGCCGCCAAGCCCGGGCAGGTGCTGCGCATACCGCTGAACTCCTATGAAGGGAACTACGTTCGTGCGGAAGAGGCGCCCAGAACCATCCTGCGCTACTGCGGTCCGGACGGGACGATAGGCGAGGCTTCCAATCCCAACGGTTCGTTCGATTCCATCGCAGGAGTCACCAATGCCGCGGGCAACGTCGCCGGACTCATGCCGCACCCCGAGCGGGCCTTCGAAGACTTCATGACCTCCACGGACGGCCGAGTGCTCTTCGAATCATTCCTGAGCCTTGCGGAGGCGGCCCATGACTGACCTGCATCGGCGCCTTGGCATGACCGACGAGGAGTTCGACCGGGTCACCGAGATCCTCGGGCGGCCGCCGAACGATCCCGAACTCGCCATGTACTCGGTGATGTGGTCCGAGCATTGCTCGTACAAGTCCTCGCGGCTCCATCTGAAGGACCTGCCCACCGAGGCGCCCTGGGTGGTGGTTGGACCCGGTGAGAACGCGGGAGTGGTCGACATCGGCGACGGTTGGCTGGCGGCGTTGCGGATCGAAAGCCACAACCATCCGTCATTTGTCGAGCCGTATCAAGGTGCCGCCACCGGTGTGGGGGGGATCCTGCGCGATATCTTCACGATGGGCGCCCGGCCCGTGGGGCTGTGGAACCAGATCCGGTTCGGCGAGTTGGACGATCCACACACTCGCTATCTGCTCGGTGGTGTGGTTGCAGGCATCGCCGGGTACGGGAACGCCGTCGGTGTGCCCACACTGGGCGGGGAAGTCGAGTTCGACGACAGTTACCGGGGAAACCCGCTGGTCAATGTGATGTGTCTTGGCATCCTGCGCAAGGAGCAGCTCGTGCTTGGGACCGCAGGTCCCCCAGGGTCGATCGCGGTTCTCCTTGGAGCGGCGACCGGTCGTGACGGGATCGGGGGAGCGTCCGTGCTCGCCTCCACCGGTTTCGACGAGCAGGCGGCCGCGAAACGGCCCGCCGTACAGGTCGGTGACCCCTACGAAGAGAAGAAGCTCATCGAGGCCTGCCTCGAACTGTATGAGCGTGATCTCGTCGTCGGTGTACAGGATCTTGGTGCTGCAGGACTCAGCTGTGCTGCGAGCGAGCCTGCCGCCAGGGCGCAGGTGGGTATGGATCTCGATCTCGACGCCGTCCATCTTCGCGAACTCGGGATGACCGCCTCCGAGCTGCTCATGTCCGAATCGCAGGAACGCATGATGGCCTTCGTGTCGCCGGACAACGTCGATGAGGTACTTGCCGTCGCCCAACGGTGGGAGATCGAGGCCGCCGTCGTCGGGTCGGTGCGGCCGGGCGACCGATTGCGGGTCCTGCATCACGGGCGCACCGTTGTCGACATTCCTGCTTCGAGTCTCTCCGATGATGCGCCGATGCTCGATCGTCCGGTTGCGAGACCGGACTGGATGAGCGATCTGTGGGCACACGAAGATCAGGTGTCCGGCATCCCGCTGGAAGCGTGCCTCGTCGCAATGATGGGTCATCCCTCTCTCGGAGACCCGTCGTGGATCTATGAGCAGTTCGATCACATGCTCTTTCTCAACACGGTCGTCGGGCCCGGACTCGACGGTTCGCTCATTCGCGTCCGCGGGACCTCGAAAGGTCTCGCCGTCTCCACCGACGGCAACGGTCTGACCTGTCATCTCGACCCGAGGCGAGGCGCCGCTCGACTCGTCTGGGAGGGGGCGCTCAACGTCGCGGTGCTTGGTGCCCGACCGATGGCGATCGTCGACAACCTCAACTTCGGCAACCCTGAGAACCCGGCGGTGATGTGGCAGTTCACCGAGACGCTTGCCGGTCTTTCGGAGGCGTGTGAGGCGCTGGACACGCCGATCGTCGGTGGCAATGTGTCGTTCTACAACGAGACCGACGGAGTGGACATCTTTCCTACGCCGATCGTCGGCATGCTCGGGCTTGCCGATCCGATGCCTCGGGTGCGTGCGAGAGGCGTCGAGCCCGGAATGTCGATCTTCGTGTGTGGTCCGCCTCAGAGCGAGAATGTCGCCGGGACGGCTTTTCAAAAGATCGTCCTCGGCACACATGGCGGCCGTCCGATCCCGTCCGACGCGGAGGTCGGCCGGCGGTCGATCGAGACGGCGATCCGGATTGCCCATACGGTCGACGGGGCGCTCCTGCATGACGTGGCGCGCGGTGGCGCCCTCGTCGCGCTCGTAGAGCTGCTCATTCCCGCCGGAAGCGGGGCCGCGATAGGCGCGCCGTCGTACGCCGAGGCGTTTGGCGAGGACCCGCATCGTTTCGTGTGCCTCGTACCGGAGCGGCGGGTCCAGGACGTCGTGCGCATCGCCGAAGATGTCGGATGTCGTTTCGAGATGTGGGGAATCACCTCGGTCTCGGATCACCTGGAGTTCGACGACGGATCGCGCGTGCCTCTCGATCGGTTGAGGGACGCCTGGGCGGGCGCCATCGCTGCAAGGATGACGGGGGCGGCCCATGGGTAGCCCATTCGATCGCCCCGGAGAGGCCTGCGGGGTCTTCGGAGCCTTCGCACCGGGGTCCAACGTCGCCGGCCTCATCTACTTCGGGCTGTTTGCACTGCAGCATCGCGGGCAGGAAAGCGCCGGCATAGCGGTCGGCAACGGGGAACAGCTGACGGCGTACAAGAACATGGGGCTGGTCGCGACGGTATTCGACGAGAGCAAACTCGCCGGACTGCAAGGTTCGATCGGTATCGGGCACACGCGGTATTCGACGACCGGTTCGAGCACCTGGGACAACGCACAACCTTCGTTCCGGGGGCTCAGTGACCGCAGCATCGCGCTCGGACACAACGGCAATCTCATCAACACGGTCGAGCTCGCCGCCCGGCTGGGGTCTGCACCGGGGTCGACCGACTCGGAGCTGATGACAGAAACGATCGCGCAGAAGATCCTCCAGGACCCGGGACTGTCGCTCGCCGATGCGATCGCCGAAGCGATGCCGGAGTTCGAGGGCGCCTACACGCTCGTGGTGATGGATGAGTCCACCGTCGCCGCGGCGCGCGACCCCCACGGATTCCGCCCGCTCTCGCTCGGCCGGTTGCCGACCGGCGGCCACGTCGTCGCATCCGAGACCGCTGCACTCGACATCGTCGGTGCCGACTTCGTGCGTGACATCGAACCGGGGGAGGTCATCGTGCTCACCGACGCCGGAGTCGAGTCACGATTCCCCATGGAGCCCGCCGATTCGTGCCTGTGCGTATTCGAGTACGTCTATTTTGCCCGTCCGGACAGCGTCGTCGCCGGTCAGAACATACACGGTGCACGGGTGGCGATGGGGATCCGACTGGCAGAAGAAAGCCCTGTGGAGGCCGATGTCGTGGTGCCGATTCCCGAATCCGGCATCCCGGCTGCGCAGGGGTTTGCCGCGGCGTCCGGGATCCCCTACCGGGACGGGCTCGTGAAGAACCGGTATGTGGGGCGCACGTTCATCGAGCCGGAGCAGATCGTGCGCGACCGGGGGATCCGGATGAAACTCAACCCGATTCGTGAGACGCTGGACGGCCGCCGGGTGATTCTCGTCGACGACTCGATCGTTCGCGGTTCCACGACGCGCAAACTCGTGGAGTTGGTACGCGGTGCCGGGGCGACCGAGGTGCATTTGCGGGTTTCCTCACCCCCGTACCGTTGGCCCTGTTACTACGGGATGGACACGTCCGATCGTTCGAGCCTGCTTGCCGCGCACCGATCCGAAGAAGAGATCGCGGACTTTCTCGAGGTCGACTCGCTCGGATACCTGAGCCTCGACGGTCTCCTCGATTCGCTGCCGAACGCCAACCAGTCGTTCTGTACGGCGTGTCTGTCCGGCGACTATCCGACCGCGATCGGGAACCACAAGTTCGTTCGGGAGGAGGCATGAACTCATACACCGACGCCGGTGTGGACGTGGCGGCCGGCGATCGTTTCGCCGAGACGATCGCAGCGTGTGTTCGCGCCACATGGGGTGCCAATGTCGTCGGTACGTTCGGGAGCTTCGCCGCCGGAGTGACGATCCCTGCAGGCTACGACGAGCCGGTCATCATGATGACGACCGACGGTGTGGGCACGAAGGTCGAACTCGCCCGAATCTTGGGGAGGTTCGAGGGGATCGGTACGGATCTCGTCGCGATGTGTGTCGACGACCTCGCAGCGCTCGGAGCGGCTCCGCTCGGTTTCACCGATTATCTGGCCGTCGGTGCGCTCGATCCCGAGCGCGACGAGGCGATCGTCGCTTCGGTCGCGGCAGCCTGTCGCGAGGCCGGGTGCGCCCTGTTGGGCGGTGAGACGGCCATCCATCCCGGCGTTCTGGAGCCTGCACAGTTCGATGTGGCGGGTGCCGCGATCGGCGTGGTCGAGCGGTTGGCGATCCCCGACCCGGCGTCTGTCGCCGTCGGGGATGCGGTCATCGGCGTGGCAAGCCCCAACGTGCGATCGAACGGGTTCTCGCTGGTGCGCTCGATCTTCGACGTGGAGGACTTTGCGTCGCCTGTTCCCGGAACGAACCAGACCGTGGGTGACGTGCTGCTGGAACCGTCGGTGCTCTACGTGCCGGCCGTGCTCGCCGTTGCCGGCCAGGTCGACGTACACGGGTTCGTTCACGTGACCGGTGGGGGCATCCCGGGCAACGTTCCCCGGGCACTCCCCGAAGGGCTCGGTGCGACGATCGACACGACGGCATGGGTCGTCCCTCCGATCTTCGATCTGATCGCGCGGCGCGGACGAGTGGAACCGGCCGAGATGCTCTGTACGTTCAACATGGGCATCGGGTTCGTGCTGATCGTCGATCCGGCCGATGGGCGGCGGACGGTCGACCTGCTCGCCGAGCACGATCATCAAGCGTGGGTGATCGGCGAGATCGTGCCGGGTTCGGAGATTCTCTTCGCGTAGGTCGTGTCACGGCTCGAGGGCGAGACCCTCCACGATCTGTACGTGGGGCAACCGGGCGAACACCTCGGGTGAGGTCTTGATCTTCGCCGAGCGGCTCCCCGCGCCAAAGATGGCCCAGTCGAGATCCATGATTCGGGCGTCGACGAAGAGGGGCATCGTCTCGGGCAGCGCGAACGGTGTCACACCTCCGATCAGCATTCCCGTCAGCTCTTTCGTTGTCTCGGCGGGAGCGAAGCTGAGCTTCTTCACGCCGAGCAAGTCTCGGACCTTGTGGTTGACATCGAGGCGCGTCGTGGCGAGAACGACACAGGCGGCGTGTACTCCCGCCGGCTTGCGAGATGCGACAACGATGGTGTTGGCGGCCTTCTCGGGTGGGTAGTCGTAGTGGGCGCAGAAGGCGGCCGTGTCGGCGAGATCGGGGTCGCAGTCGATTATCTCGTAGTCCGTGCAGAGTTCATCGAGATGGGCGGCGACGGATTGGAGAATTGGGTCGGACACTTGCGCATCGTACCCACGAGACGCCCGCACGCCGACCCTTTTCCCGTTCTCGTGACGGTTGGTCAGGACTATTCCCGTGAAGCGTCACGAGAACGGGTGGATGTTGCAGGCCCTAGTGTCGGAAGTGCCTCCGCCCGGTGAACATCAGCACGATGCCCCGCTCGTTGGCCGCATCGATCACTTCCTGGTCGTTCACCGAGCCGCCCGTCTCCACGATTGCGACGACTCCTGCATCCGCCAGTGTGTCGAGGCCATCTCGAAACGGGATGAGGGCCTCGCTGGCGGCGACGGCACCCGAAAGCCGATCGCCGGCCTGATCGACCGCCCGCTTGGCGGCCCCGACGCGGCTCTGATCGCCGACACCGATGCCGACGGCTGCATCGTCTTGCACGATCACGATGCTGTTCGATTTGCAGTGTGCTCCGACCGTCCAGGCAAGTCGGAGCTGGCCGATCTGCTCGGGAGTGGGCCGGGTCACCGAGACGGTCGTCCACTCACCGATCTCCTGGCGGTCCGCGTCCTGGACGAGCGCTCCACCACCGATCATTCTCACGTCGAGCACCGGTTGTTCGGGAGGACGGGCGATCAGGACGCGCAGGTTCTTCTTCTTGGTCAGGATTGCCGCCGCCTCGTCGGTGATGGCCGGGCAGATGACGACTTCGAGGAACATCTTGGCCATCTCCGATGCCGTGTCGCCGTCGAGGGCCTCGTTGACCGCTACGACACCGCCGAACGCCGAGAGCGGGTCGCAATCTCTGGCAGCGACAAACGCCTCGTAGGCGGAGGAGCGTTGCGCGACGCCACACGGGTTCAGATGTTTGACGACCACACATCCTGGATGGTCGATCCGGTTGACCAGGCGCCACGTCGACTCGGCGTCGGCGTAGTTGTTGAACGACAGATCCTTGCCTTGGAGTTGGTGCGCGTCGAAGACCCAGCCCCCTGCTCCTGCCTGTCGGTACAGTGCGGCTCGTTGGTGGGGATTCTCACCGTACCGGAGCGGCTTCACCCGGTCGAGGGCGAGGAGCAGGTGCTCGCCCATGCCCTCTCCGTTCAACCAGGCGTGAATGAGTGCGTCGTACCTGCCGGTGTGGGCGAAGGCCTCCGTGGCCAGACGGCGTCGCTCGGCACTCGTGGTGCCCCCTCGGGCCACGGATTCGATGATGAACTCGTAGTCGGACGGGTCTGTAACCACCGCCACACGGCCATGGTTCTTTGCCGCGGCGCGGATCATCGCAGGTCCCCCGATGTCGATGTTCTCGATGATCTCGTGCTCGCCCTTGCCCGATGCGACGGTTTCGGCGAACGGATACAGGTTGGCCACGAGCAGGTCGATCGGCACGATGTCTGCGGTTTCCAGGTCGTGCAGGTGGTCGGGGTTGTTCGTGTCTGCGAGCAGCGCCCCATGGATCTTCGGATGCAGCGTCTTGACACGTCCATCGAGCATCTCCGGCGATCCGGTCAGCTCAGAGACCGCCATGGCGGGGACCCCGAGTTCGGTCAGCGCTCTACGGGTGCCCCCGGAGGCGACGACCTGCACCCCCGCCTCGACGAGAGCAGAGCCAAGCCGGTCGAGACCCGTCTTGTCCGAGACCGAGATCAGAGCTCTGCGGATGGGAATACGTTCGGTCATGACCAGGTCACCTCGTTGTTGCTGACAGTGATACGTCCGGCGGCCAGTGCGTCGACGACCGCCGGATAGAGATCGTGCTCCTGGATCTGGATCCTCGCGTGGAGACGGGCCACATCGTCTCCAGGCAGCACCGGAACGGTGCGCTGGGCGATGATCGGGCCCGCGTCGACGTCCTCGACGACGAAATGGACGGTCACACCGGTCGTTTCGACTCCGGCCGCAAGTGCCGTTTCCACCGCATGTGCGCCAGGAAACGCCGGGAGCAGCGAAGGGTGGATGTTGACGATGCGGTTCGGGAAACGGCTGATCGCAATCGGCGCAAGGACTCGCATGAACCCGGCGAGGATCACCCACTCACAGCCGTGCTCGTCGATGACGTCGCACACCGCAGTCGTGAACGACCGCCGGTTCGGGAAGTCGTTCCACGGGAGCAGCACCGTCGGGACGCCGTGCTCCTCGGCCCATCGGAGCCCTGTCGCCTCTCGATCTGCGATCACGACCGCAACGCGGTATGTGCTGGTGTGCTGGTTTTCGAGGAGTCTTTGCAGGTTCGATCCGCTGCCTGAGATCAGCACGGCGATGGGCACGGACGGCACGGACGGCAGCATAGTGCTCCGGCACGGTGACCTGGCGTGAGCGAAGGGCGCCTGCTTCATCGATGCGCGGCGAAGGAAAGGGGGACACCGAAGAGGAATCGACGGGACGGGGCCGATCCGGCGACCCGGTCTCAGGGTCGATTACCCTGCGATCCATGGCCGGATTCCTCACCCTCACAGATACAGACGCCGTCAGGACGCTCACGATGTCCAACCCGGGACGCAAGAACGCCGTCCCTGCGACTGCGTGGAGCCTGCTCACGGAAGCGTTCGAGGCGTTCGAGGCCTCCGATCGGCGCGTACTGATCCTGAAGGGGGCGCACGGAGATTTCTGTGCGGGTGCCGACATGAACAAGCCGACGTTGGACACAACGCCGAGTGCCGCAGACAACGCCGCGCGCATGCGCGTCATCAGCAGGGCGGTGACCGCCCTCCACCGGATCACCAAACCGACGATCGCGGCGGTCGACGGTGTCGCCGTGGGGGCGGGCATGAACATGGCGATCGGGTGCGACATCGCCATAGCCACGGAACGGGCGCGGTTCTCGGAGATCTTCGTCAAGCGTGGCCTGACGTTGGATTTCGGTGGAACATGGCTGCTGCCACGCCTCGTGGGTCTTGCACGAGCTCGAGAACTGGCGCTCACCGGGCGCATCGTCCACGCGCGTGAGGCGCTCGACCTCGGACTCGTGGCCTCCGTCGTGGCGGTCGAGCATCTCGATGAGACGGTCGATGAGCTTGCAGCCGAGCTGGCGAAGGGTGCGCCGCTGGCGCAGGCGTTCATCAAGCGAGCGCTCGACCGGTCATCGTCGATGACGTTCGAGCAGACGCTCGCGTTCGAGGAGCACGCCCAGGCGATCCTGCTGGGTTCCGAAGATCTCGAAGAGGGCGCCGCTGCCTTCATCGCCAAACGCGAGCCGCGCTTCCGAGGCCGCTGAAGCGCACAGCGCGACGTGACGACGGTGCCTCGTGCCGCGTCCGGACACATCGGAGAGGTTTGAGCCTCGTCACCTCCGAACGGTACCGAGCGAGCGCCCGCTCGGTTAGGTACGATGGTTCCAATGGAGATGATCCGGTCCACGATCGACCCCCGGTCGGCGGAGTTCTCGGCCTACCGCGCCGCGATGCTCGAAGCCACCGAGATGGTCGCCGCCGAGCACCGCAAGGTCCTCACCATCGGTGGAGAGCGATACATCGAACGGCACCGCGCCAGAGGCAAGCTGCTGGTGCGTGAGCGGATCGACCGGATCATCGACCCCGACACTCCTTTCCTCGAGCTGATGCCGCTCGCCGGGTGGGGCGGCAACGACCCTCTCGGCGCATCCAGCGTGGCGGGGATCGGGATCGTCTCCGGTGTCGAGACCCTCATCACCGGTTCCGATCTGACCGTGAAGGGAGGGACGGCGACCGCCACCGGTGTCCGCAAGGCTCTCCGGGCCCAAGAGATAGCGTTGCGCAACCGGTTGCCGTATCTCCAGATGGTCGAATCCGGCGGGGCGGCACTCGACCAGCAGGCAGAGGTCTTCGTCCCCGGCGGCGCCACGTTCAAGAACTACACGCGGCTGTCCGCAGCCGGCATCCCCGTCATCTCGCTCGTCTTCGGATCCTCCACCGCGGGAGGCGCCTACCAGCCGGGGATGAGCGACTACGTGGTGATGGTGAAGAACCAGGCGGAGGTCTACCTTGGCGGTCCGCCGCTGGTCAAGATGGCAATCGACGAAGATGCCGACCCCGAGGCCCTCGGCGGGGCAGAGATGCATTCGCGCATCTCGGGGCTCTCCGATTACCTGGCGGTCGACGAGATGGACGCCCTCCGTATCGGACGCGGCATCATGGCGCACCTCAACTGGCGGAAGCTCGGACCCGGTCCGTCCCTGCCGCCGGACCCTCCCGTCTACGACACCGACGAACTCCTGGGCATCGTTCCCGATGACCTTCGCGTCCCGTTCGACATGCGCGAGATCCTCGCGCGCATCCTCGACGGGAGCCGTCTCGAGGAGTTCAAGCCGCTCTACGGAACGCAGCTCGTCGCCGGCTGGGGATCGATCTGGGGATACCCGATCGGCGTTCTCGCCAACAACGGAATCCTCTTCTCCCAGGAATCCCAGAAGGGAACCCAATTCATCCAGCTGTGCAACCAGATCGACACGCCGATCGTGTTCCTACAGAACATCACCGGGTTCATGGTCGGAACCACCTACGAACAGGGCGGCATCATCAAGCACGGCTCGCAGCTCATCAACGCCGTCTCCAACAGCACCGTACCCCACTTCACCCTGATGATCGGCGCCTCGTACGGGGCGGGGAACTACGCCATGGCGGGAAGGGCGTACGATCCACGGTTCGTGTTCACGTGGCCGTCGCACCGGATCGGCGTGATGGGAGGAAAGCAGCTCGCAGGCGTTCTCGACATCGTTGCCCGATCTTCGGCTGCCTCCAGGGGCGAGGAGGTCGACGAGGAGAACCTGGAGCAGCGCAAGCAGTTCCTCGAGATGAAGATGGACCATGAGTCGCAGGCTCTGTACGCAACCGGCAGGATCTGGGACGACGGCATCGTCGACCCGCGTGCATCCAGGACGGTGCTCGGGATCGCCATCTCCGCGGCCCACAATCAGGTCATCGAGGGGGTCAAGGGGGGCTGGGGAGTGTTCCGGATGTGATGATGCGCACCCTCCTCATCGCCAATCGGGGCGAGATCGTCGCCCGCATCGCCCGCACCGCACGACGGCTGGGGATCATCCCGGTCGGCGTCTACTCCGATCCGGATCGGGACTCGCCGGCGCCGGCCCACCTCGACGCCGCAGTCCATCTGCCCGGCGCGACCGCAGCGGACACCTACCTCGACGGTCCCGCTCTCATCGACGCGGCGCGCCGTCTCGGCGCAGACGCCATCCACCCCGGGTTCGGATTCCTCGCCGAGAGCGCCGCGTTCGCTTCCTCTGTGCTCGATGCCGGGCTCATCTGGGTGGGCCCATCTCCACGATCGATCTCTGCCATGGGCGACAAGCTCGAGGCCACCAGGTGCGCCGCAGACGCAGGCGTCCCCGTGCTGCCTTCGATTCGCCTCGACGATGCCTTCGATCTCACTCGGGTGAACACCGAGATCGGCTTCCCGGCCCTTGTGAAGGCGGCGGCGGGGGGCGGAGGCAAGGGCATGCGACGCGTCGAGTGTGTCGAGGAACTCGAAGCAGCGATCGCCGCCGCCGGCGGTGAGGCGCTGAGGAACTTCGGTGACGGCACCCTCTACCTGGAGCGGCTTGTCAGCCCGGCGCGACACGTGGAGGTACAAGTCTTCGGTGACCGTCACGGTCACGTCATCCATCTCTTCGAGCGGGAGTGCTCGATCCAGCGGCGCCACCAGAAGATCATCGAGGAGGCGCCGGCCCCCGGGCTGGATGGCGCGCTGCGCGACTCCCTCCTCTCCGCCGCCGTGTCCTTGGCCGAATCCCTCGACTACGAGAACGCGGGAACCGTCGAGTTCGTCGTCGGCGGAGGCGGCTTCGCGTTCATCGAGATGAACACGAGGCTTCAGGTGGAGCATCCCGTCACCGAGGAGATCACCGGACTCGACCTGGTGGAATGGCAGCTGCGCGTGGCCCGCGGCGAACCTCTCCCTGCCACCCAGGACCAGGTGCGTCACCGGGGACACGCCATCGAGGCCCGCCTCTACGCAGAGGATCCCGCCACCGGGTGGGCACCGGGAGCGGGTCGCATGGTCCGGTACCGGCGTGGGCCGGGCCTCGCCCGGTACGAGGAGTCACTGCGCTCCGGCACGGTGATCTCTCCGTACTACGACCCGATGATCGCCAAGGTGATCTCACACCGTGCCACACGATCCGACGCCGCTGCGGTTCTCGCCTCGGAGTTGGAGGCCATGCACCTGCACGGTCCCGTGACCAACCGCGATTTCCTCGTCGCCACGCTGCGTCATTCCGCCTTCCTCGAAGGATCCACGACCACCGACTTCATCGAGAACCACCCCGGTCTGCTCGATGCCGGGCCCGATGACGCCACCCGCACGATCCATCTTGCCGCTGCCCTCTGGGCCCGCATCCTGAGCAACCGCGACGGTGACCGGCACTGGGGTCTCGCCCCGGCCCACTGGCGCAATGTCGCGGCAGAGCGACCCTTCATCATCATCGACGGACGTCGTGTCGAGTACGTCGTGCAGGAGGACCGCCTCGTCATGGCGATCGACGGTGCACAAGATCTCGAGGCCACGATTCGCGACGGCGGCGTCACCGTCGTCGAGATCGACGGTGTGTCCACGCCATGCGTGGTTCACCTCGAAGGGGAGAACCTCTGGGTCAACTCGCCCCGAGGCCAGTCACTCTTCGTCGAACAACCTCGCTTCGAGGCGCACGACCCGACGTTCGTCGCCGGGGGACCGATGTCCCCGATCCCGGGAACGGTCACGGCGGTCCTGGTGTCGGTGGGCGACGAGGTCGACGAACACAGCGACCTGGTGATGATCGAAGCCATGAAAATGGAGCACCGCATCCGTGCTCGCGGTCCTGCGGTCGTGGTCGAGGTACTGGTCGCTCCCGGCGATCAGGTCGACGCGGGGACGCTCCTGGTCCGTCTCGAGGAGAAGGAGTGAGCATGCGGCCCATCCGCATCGCAAACATCTCCGGCATGTTCGGCGATCGCCCTTCCGCCGCGCTGGAAATGTTGCAGGGAGGCGACGTCGACGTCCTCTCCGGCGACTGGCTGGCGGAGCTGACCATGCTGATCATGGCCCGGACGCGAATGCGGCGGCCCGATGGAGGCTACGGACGTACCTTCGTCGCCCAGATGGAGCAGATCATGGGCACCGTGCTCGATCGCGAGGTGAAGGTCGTGGTGAACGCCGGCGGCCTCGACCCTCTCGGCTGTGCAGAAGCCGTCCGAGAGGTCGGCAACCGTCTCGGGCTCGCTCCCACGGTGGCTGCGATCACCGGCGACGACCTCTCCGGCCGCCTCGGGGATCTTGCCGCCGCAGGGGCATCGTTCATCAACCTCGACACCGGAGAACCGCTCGACGACAAAACGGACAGGATCCTCACCGCCAATGCCTATCTCGGAGGCTGGGGGATCGCCTCGGCACTCCGCCACGGCGCAGACATCGTGGTGACCGGCAGGGTCACCGACGCCTCGCTCGCCGTCGGCCCCGCGGCCTGGTGGCACGAATGGGCGAGGGACGATTGGGATGCACTGGCGGGAGCGGTCGTGGCCGGCCACGTGATCGAGTGCTCGATGCAGGCGACCGGCGGCAACTTCTCGTTCTTCGACGAGGTACCCGACCTCGACTATCCCGGCTTCCCCTGGGTGGAGATCGCGGCTGACGGGTCGAGCGTGGTCGGTATCCATGAGGGTGCCGGCGGCGAGGTGTCGATCCCGACGGTGACCTCGCAGCTTCTCTACGAGATCGGGAGTCCCGAGTACGACAACGCAGACGTCACCGCGCGTTTCGACTCTATCGAGATCGAGGAGATCGCTCCGAACCGCGTCAGACTCTCCGGGATCAAGGGGCAGCCGCCGCCGCGGACCCTCAAGGTGGCTGCCGCCTACGCGGGCGGTTTCCGCAACACGATGATGATCGGCCTGACAGGCCTCGACGCCGAAGCCAAGGCAGACCTCTTCTGCCGCCAGTTCTGGCGGGCATGCCCATGGGATCCTGAGGACTATGAGGAGGTGCGCACCACGCTCATCGGCCGGGGCGAACAAGATCCGTCGTCGAACGCCGCCGCCGTCTCCTACCTGGAGATCGCGGTGCGCGACCCGGACGAGGAGAAGGTGGGCCGCTCATGGGCGGACACGGTGGTGCACATCGCGCTCGGCTCGATCCCCGGTCTGTTCGGCGTGTGGCCGCCCCGGAAGGCCTCTCCCTACGCCATCTACTGGCCGACCCTGATCGATCGAGATGCGGTCACCGACGTTGTTCATCTCGGTGAGAGATCCTTCACCGTACCCGAAACCGATCCCGGCGAGCGGTTCACCGTGACCGTGGAAGCACCCCGGCTGCCCTCTCCGCCGTCGGGGTCCCTGGTACGGGTCCCCCTGGGACGAGTCGTCGGGACACGGTCGGGCGACAAGGGTGGCAGCGCCAACCTGGGAGTGTTCACTCGAACCGATGACGGTTACCCCTGGCTCGCAGCATTCCTCACCATCGACCGTCTCGTCGATCTGCTCCCCGACCTCGTCGAATACGAGATCGACAGGTACGAACTGCCCCGCCTGCGAGCCCTCAACTTCGTCGTTCACGGCATCCTCGACGAAGGCGTCGGCTCCTCCCTGCGCTTCGACGCACAGGCGAAGGGTCTCGGCGAGTACCTCCGAGCCAAGTGGATCGAGGTGCCCGCGGCCCTGACGGCGCCGCAAGATCGAAACCAGACCGACCGAGAGCCCGGTCGGTGACCAAGGACCGATGTCAGGAGACCCCATGCCATTCACCGAAGATCATCACCACTTCCGACGGGTCGTCCGGGAGTTCGTCGAGCAGGAGATCAATCCCAACGTCGAGGGCTGGGAGGCGGAGGGGATGATGCCCCTCCACGACGTCTTCTCGGTGATGGGCGACCTCGGATTCCTCGGCCTCGAGTACGACCCGGAGTTCGGCGGTCAAGGCGCAGACCATTTCTTCACCGTCGTTCTCTCCGAAGAGTTCGGTCGAGCGGACCACGGCAGCATCGGGATGGCGCTCGGGGTGCAGGTCGCGATGGCGACACCGTCCCTGCACCGTTACGGATCTCCCGCATTGAAGCAGCGGTACCTGGCCCCGGCCCTACGCGGCGAGATGGTGGCGGCAATCGCGGTCACCGAGCCGGACGCAGGTTCCGATGTGGCCGCCATCCGCACCAGGGCGGAACGTTTCGGTGACGAGTGGGTGATCAACGGATCCAAGATGTTCATCACCAATTCGCTTCAGGCGGACTGGCTCTGCCTTCTCGCCCGCACCTCTGATGAATCCGGGTACCAGGGGATGAGTCAGATCATCGTTCCCACCGCCATCGAGGGCGTCGAGGTTTCGCGCAAACTGGACAAGCTCGGGATGCACGCTTCTGATACGGCACCGATCACCTTCACCGACGCGAGGGTCCCCGTCGACCACACGCTTGGCATCGAAGGGATGGGATTCCAGCAGCAGATGGCACAGTTCGTCGAGGAGCGGATGTGGGCTGCGTACTCGTCGGTCGGCTCCATGGAGCGCGCCCTCGCCCGCACCTCCGCGTACCTCAAGCAGCGACACGTGTTCGGAAAGCCGCTGAGTCGCAATCGCTACCTGACATACAAGCTTGCAGAGTTGGCCGCCGAGGTGGACCTGCTCAAGTACTACAACTACGCCTGTGCCGAGGCCTTCGCCCGGGGCGAGGACACGACACGATTCGCCACCATCGCCAAGTACAAGTCGGGCAGGCTGATCAGGGAGGTCGCCGACTGGTGCCTCCAGTTCCACGGTGGGACCGGGTACATGGAAGAGACCTGGACCACCCGTTTTCTGCGGGACTCCCGTCTCGGCGGTATCGGCGGGGGAGCGGACGAGGTGATGCTCGACATCCTCTCCCGCATCGACGGCTTTGCCGGGTGACCTGATGCCACCGAACGACCTCAGAGCACGGCGAGAAGACGAGATCGCTCGCGGCGCGTTGAAACTCTTCCTGGACAAGGGATTCCACGCCACTTCGGTCCGCGAGATCGCAGCGGCCTCCAACCTCTCCATGGGCGGTCTCTACGAATACATCGAGTCGAAAGGCGATGTTCTGTGGCTCGTCTACCGCCACCTCCTCACAGGCCTCGAAGCTGCGGTCCCCTCCTCGGCCTCCGGTGAGGACCTGGAGGCGACGCTCGCCGCACTCATCGCGGCGACGACCGAGCACGCCGCCGAAGTACAGCTCATGTACAGGGAGGCGGGTGCTCTCGACCCGGCGGATCGGGAGCGGCTCGCCGTCTCCGAGCGGGAGCAGGCAGGTCGGCTTGCCGCCATGGTCGAGGACGGGATCGCATCGGGGCATCTGGCCGGGAACGACCCGGAACTCGTCGCTCACCTCCTCATGTTCCTCACCGCGTTCTATCCCCTCCGGCGCTGGCTGCTGCGGCACCGCGCCGACCTCGATGCGGGCACCGTCGCCCGATCCGTGGCCCGCATCGTCGTGCACGGCCTGCGTGCCCGCTCCGGTGTGGACTCTTCCTGAGCGACCGGAGTGCGGTCGTCGCCGGTTCCCGACACGACGCGGCCGATCGTGTCGGCGCTGCTGTCGGTTCGTTGCGCAAAGTCGGCGAGCGAGCGCCACGATTCGCGGCGAGGGCGGCATCCACCATGGTGTTCCCCGGATCTCGGTGAGGTTGCGAAGCTTGCCACCACGTGCGGCTCCAAGGGTGACCGTGGTGACGAGAACGAGGAGCATCCACGGCAGAGGCGCACCGTGATCGGTGTGCTTCCTTGGGCGACCCTCTGGAATGTCCGGATTGGTTAGTGTTTCGCGAAGCCGCGAGAAGGAGGGTCTGTGTGATCGGTTACGAGGTGTCCGACGGTGTTGCGACGATCACGATCGATGACCCTGAGCGACGGAACCCGTTGTCGAATGAGGCGGTCCGGGAGTTGAAGGAAACCATCTGCCGGGCAGGGGACGATGCCGACGTGCGGGTGCTCGTGATCACCGGCGCCGGAGAGAGAGTCTTCTCCGCGGGTGGCGACCTCGCCGGTGGTTTTGTGGACTCGCCGGTCGCGGCGCATGCCTCCCGTGGCGAGTTCGCCGACCTGTTGCGGGCGATGATGACCCTTCCCAAGCCCATCGTGGGCCGTGTGAACGGTGCGGCGATCGGCGGCGGTTTCGGTGTTGCAGCAGCGTGCGACATCACGATCGTTGTCGACGACGCGAAGCTGGGAACACCCGAGATAAGCCTCGGATTATGGCCCATGATGATCTCTGCGGTGCTGTTCCCGCTCATGCCGCGCAAACGTCTCTTGCACATGATGATGACGGGACAACTCATCTCGGGGGAAGAGGCCGTAGAACTCGGGATCGCGACCCTCGGTGTGCCCCGAGAGCGACTCGATGTGGTGGTCGATGCCACCGTCGCGAAGCTCAAGGAGATGCCTTCCGGCGCGCTCGCACTTGGAAAACGGGCGTTCTACGCGACGGCGTCGATGGATCCCGACACCGCGCTCGACAATCTGCACATCGGGCTCACCGCCGTGTCGTTCACGGACGATGCCGCCGAGGGGGTGGCTGCGTTCCTGGAGCGTCGCGGCCCCACCTGGACGGGCCGGTAGCAGTAGCGGCACCCTGTGCCGAGTCCGGTACCGGGTGTGGCCGACGAAGCGAGCCCGGCAGCCCGCCGGAACATCTGGCAAGGGTGACGACGCCGTGCAGCCTCCCGATCGTGTGCTGCGAGCCGATGACGGGGAGGAAGATAGGGAAGTTTCCCCGACATGGTTCCGGGGCGCTTGCTATCGTCGCCGCATCCTCGGTGGGAGGGAATAGGGTTTGCTTGAGGTCGCCAACTTGGAGGTGGTCTACCACGACGTCATTCTGGTCGTGCGCGGCATCTCGTTCGAAGTCGGCGAAAGCCAGATCGTTGCCCTTCTGGGAGCGAACGGTGCCGGCAAGACGACCGTTCTGAGAGCCATGTCCGGGCTGCTCGATGTCTGCGACGGCAAGATCACGAAGGGCAGGATCACGGTCGATGGTGAGCCCATCCATCGAGCGGAGGCTCCGAGTATCGTGCGCAAAGGTGTGACCCAGGTGATGGAGGGACGCCGGATCTTCGCCGAGTTCACGGTGGAAGAGAACTTACGTGTCGGAGGGCACACGTCGCACGGCAACCTCGAAGAGCGCCTGGATCGCGTCTTCGGCCTGTTTCCCCTGCTGAAGGAGCGCCGCAAACTCGTCGCGGGGTATCTCTCCGGTGGAGAGCAGCAGATGCTGGCGATGGGAAGGGCTCTGATGTCCGACCCGAAGTACCTTCTGCTCGACGAACCGAGCCTCGGTCTGGCTCCGCTCCTCGTTCAGCAGGTCCGAGACCTCATTGTCGAGATCAACCGCCAAGGAACGGGGATCCTGCTCGTGGAGCAGAACGCGGCGATGGCGTTGTCGATCGCGGACCACGGCTACATCATGGAGACGGGGAAGATCGTGATGGACAAGCCCGCGTCCGAACTGATGCAGGACGAGGATGTCCAGGAGTTCTACCTGGGTCTTCGCGGCTCGGGAGGAGAGCACAAGTCGTTTCGAGACGTCAAGCATTACAAGCGGAGGAAGCGGTGGCTGTCATGACCGGCCGGCTCCTCGAAGTCACAGGCCTGCAGCTCAGTTTTGCCGGAATCAGAGCGCTGGACGATATCGGGTTCTCTGTCGGTGACGGTGAGCTGTTCGCCATCATCGGTCCGAACGGAGCCGGAAAGACCTCCATCTTCAACTGTCTCAACGGCGTGTACCGGCCACAGCAGGGGTCCATACGGCTGCGAGGCACGGAACTGATCGGCAAGCGACCGTACCGCATCGCGGGCCTCGGCATCGCCCGCACGTTCCAGAACATCGAACTCTTCGAAAACCTCACGGTGCTGGAGAACATCCTGCTCGGAAGACATCTTCACGTTCGATACGGAACTCTGTCTGCAATGGCGTGGATCGGCAGGGCGCAACGCCAGGAGGATCTGCATCGTGAGCGCGCCGAGGAGATCATCGACTTCCTCGAGATCGAAGCGTACCGCAGGAGCCTCGTCGGAGTGCTTCCCTACGGTGTGCAGAAGCGGGTGGAGCTCGGACGCGCGCTTGCCATGGACCCGGCGTTGCTGCTTCTCGACGAGCCGGCTGCGGGGATGAACCTCGAGGAGACCGAAGACATGGCTCGCTTCATCCTCGACATCCAGGAGGAGTTGGGGATCGCGATGATCCTCGTCGAGCACGACATGGGTCTGGTGATGGATATTGCAGACCGCATCATGGTGCTCGACTTTGGGAGGAAGATCGCCGAGGGAACACCGGCCGAGGTGCAGCGTGATCCCGAGGTGATCAGGGCGTACCTCGGTGAGGAATTCGAGCGGGGCGATCTGAAGTCGGCCGAAGAGCGTTCGACCGGAGGTGGCACGTGACGGCCAGTATCCCCGAGATGCTGCGTGAGGTTGCCGGCGCCATACCGGACAAGGTGGCTCTGCGAGAAAAAGAACTCGGGATCTGGCAGGAGACGACCTATGCCGGCTACTGGGATCTCGTCTCGACGGTCGGCATGGCGCTGTGGGCGCTCGGGGTGCGTTCCGGTGACAAGGTTGCGATTCACTCCGAGAACCGTATCGCGTGGGTCGTCACCGACCTTGCCGCGCAGGGTATCCAGGCGGTGTCGGTCGGGCTGTATCCGACGAACCCTCCTACCGAGGTCGAGTATCTCCTGGGCCATTCGGAAGCCAAGGTGCTGATCGCCGAGGACCAGGAACAGGTGGACAAGGCCCTCGAAGTGAGGGAGAGGCTGCCGAACCTCGAACGGATCGTGTATGTCGAACCGAGAGGCGTGAGTACGTATCGCGATCCGATCCTTCTGTCGTGGGAGGACTTCCTGACGCTGGGGCGTAAGCAGCGCGAAGAGACACCGGCGCTCTTCGACGAACTCGTCGACGGTATCGACTCGCACTCCACGGCAACGATCGTGTACACATCGGGCACAACGGGTCCGCCCAAGGGGGCGATGCTGTCGCACGACAATCTGCTCTGGACAGCCAGACGTGCGGAACGGATCATCTCGGGAACCCGGCCCGTCAAGGATGCGGAGTTCCTCTCCTATCTGCCACTGTGCCATGTCTTCGGGCGGCTCTATGACCTCCTCGGAGCGATCGCGATGCGGGCGACGGTCAACTTCGCCGAGTCCATCGACACCCTCGTGAACGACCTGGCGGAGGTTCAACCGACCTACTTTCCGGCACCGCCGCGTATCTGGGAGAAGATGAAGGCAGCCGCCGAGATCCGGATGGCGGACGCGAGTTTCCTCAAGCGGACCCTGTATGGCGTGTTCATAAAAGCCGGATATCGCAATGTCGATCGTGTCATGAGGAAAGGCTCCAGGGGAGTCGTCGGAACGTTGACACAGGGTCTCGGATGGTTGTTCGTGTTTCGAGCTCTCCGCAAGAAGTTGGGGATGGGCAAGTGCCGGCAGGCGATCAGTGGAGCTGCGCCGATCGCGCCGGAGTTGCTGCAATTCTTCATGGCACTCGGAGTACCGATCTTCGAGGGGTGGGGGATGACCGAGACGACGGCATTGGGCACCGTCAACCCCGCGAACGATGTAAAGCTCGGCACGATCGGGAAGCCGCTCGATGAGATCGATCTCAAACTGGGTGACGACGGCGAGATCCTCATCCGTCATCCCGGCATCTTCCAGGGCTATTTCAAGAATCCCGAAGCAACCGAAGCTGCGTTGGAGGATGGGTGGCTCCACACGGGGGACGTCGGGGAGTGGGTCGGAGACCACATGCGGATCATCGACCGCAAGAAAGACATCATCATCACCGCCGGCGGCAAGAACATCTCTCCGTCGGAGATAGAGAACAAGCTCAAGGTCTCGCCGTATGTGAAGGAGGCGATGGTGATCGGGGACAAGCGCAAGTTCATCAGCGCCCTCATCGGCATCGAGTTCGACACGGTGGCGAACTGGGCGCAGCGCAAGGGCATCACGTTCACGACGTATCGAGATCTGTCGGAGAAGCCCGAGGTCATCGAGCTGATCCGAAAGGAAGTCGACCGTGTGAATCGCGACTTCGCCAGGGTCGAGCAGATCAAGAAGTTCCGTCTCATGCCCAAGGAACTCGACCACGATCAGGGTGAGCTGACCGCGACACTGAAGGTCAAACGCAAGGTGGTCGAGGGGCTGTTCGAGGACCTGATCGAGGAGATGTACACATGACTCAGTTCCTGCAAGCAACCGTGGCAGGTCTCTCCCTTGCCTCGATCTATGCCCTCCTCGCACTCGGGTTCGTCATCATCTTCAAGTCCACCCAGGTGCTCAGCTTCGCCCACCCTGCCCTGATGATCTTTGGTGCCTACTTCGTGTCCTATTTCGCGGTCACGGTGGGAATCAACTTCTGGCTCGCACTCGCGATCGGCATTTTCCTCACCGCGTTGCTCGGAGCCGTGATCGAGCGAGTCACACTGCGGCCCCTCGTCGGCAAACCGCTGTTCTCGCTCGCGATTCTGACTATCGGCCTCGATATCGCCATCCGCGTCGTCGTCGACGATCTCATCGGAGTGAACCTGCGCGGTGTCGGCGACCCGTGGGGTTTCAACAGCATACGGATGGGTAACGTGGTGATCGAGACACGGGTGATCGCCATGTTCGTCGCTGCGGTGGTCGTCGCCGTGGCACTACTCGCATTCTTCAAGTACTCCAGGGTCGGTTTGGCCATGCGCGCGACGGCCGCAGACCAAGAGGTGGCTCTTGCGCAGGGAATCAATGTGCATCAGATCTTCGCACTGGCCTGGATACTCGGAGGCGCACTCGCCGCGATTGCCGGCATGTTCGCCGCCTCGGGCGCTGCCGGGCTGAGCCAGAGCAACTGGATCGTCGCGCTGAAGGCACTCCCCGCGATCGTCGTCGGGGGCCTCGACTCGGTTCACGGGGCCATCGTCGGGGCGCTCATCATCGGGCTGGCCGAGGGATACAGTGCCACCTACCAGGCCCAGTACCTGCCGTGGCTGGGTAGCAACTTCAGCCAGGTGGTCCCGTATCTCGTGATGCTCATCGTGCTGCTGATCAAACCGTACGGGCTGTTCGGTACCGAGGAGGTGGAACGGGTGTGAGAGGACGACCGAACCTCCACAGCTCCTATCGATCCGATGGGGCGATCCTGTCGACCTCCACACAGAAGGTTGCGTTTGCCGTCGGCCTGGGAGCGGTCATCGTTCTTCCGTTCCTCGGTCTCTCCCGGACGTGGCTGATCCTTCTGGCAACCACCTTCGTGGCGGCGATCGGAGCCATCGGGCTCAACCTCGTGACCGGCTACGCGGGACAGATCTCGCTTGGTCACGCCTTCTTCCTCGGTATCGGAGCGTATGTGGGTGCCGCGCTCTCCGGCGATCCGAGCGCGAGCGTGATCGGGCTCGGTCTCGACATGCTCATCTGGCTGCCGGCGGCGGGTCTCGTCGCAGCCGCGGCAGGCGTGCTGGTGGCCCCGGTGGCGTTGCGTCTCAAAGGCCTCTACCTCGCACTCGTCACCCTGGGACTGGTCTTTCTCGGCGAGCACATCTTCAGGAACTGGGACTCGCTGACCGGAGGCACCGGAATCGGCCGCAAACCGGCGGTACTGCAGCTGCTCGGGTGGCGGTTCGACAAACCGGGACAAATCGGCGGGATCCTGCTCTCGCGGGAACAGCAGATCTACTTCTTCACGTTCATCTTGTTCGTCGTGATGGCCTTCGCTGCGAAGAACCTGGCCCGGTCCAGGGTCGGCAGGGCGTTCTCCGCCATTCGGGATCGCGACATCGCCGCGGAAGTCATGGGAGTGGACCTGACCAAGTACAAGGTGCTGGCGTTCGCGGTGTCCTCTTTCTATGCGGGAGTCGCCGGATCGCTGTACTTTACGGTGACAGGCTTCGTCGAGCCCGCCAGTTTCAACTTGCTCCTGTCTATCCTGTTCATCGCGATGGTGGTCATCGGGGGAGCATCCTCGATCGCAGGCTCGATCATGGGTGCTGCGTTCGTCACGCTGCTGCCCCAGATCATCAACTCTGCATCGGGCTGGCTTCCGTTCATCGGAGACGGCGCAGGAGGTGTGCTCAGCCCGGCGCAGCTGGAACGGATACTCTTTGGAGGGTTGATCGTGTTCTTCCTGATCTTTGAGCCGCTCGGTTTGTTCGGCGTATGGATCAGGGTCCGCAACTACTGGAAAGCGTGGCCGTTCTCATATTGAGGGGCCTAGGACGAGACAAGACAAGGGAGGAAGACTGATGAGACGATGGACGAAGCCGGTGATCGTGATCGCAGTGTTTGCACTCATCGCCGTTGCGTGTTCGCAGGGCGAGACTGCTACAACGACCACGGCAGCACCGGTTACCACGGCAGCACCGGTCACGACGGCGGCACCGGGAACGACGGCGGCACCGGGAACGACGGCGGCACCCGAGCCGGAAGTGAAGTTCGACGTGGGCGTGACCGCGGAGCCGTGTGAAGGCGGCAATCCCGATCGTGGCTGCATCTACCTGGGCATCATCGATGATGAAACGGGTCCGTTCGCGGCGACCGCACCGGCACTCGTCGGTGGCCAGAAGGCTTTCTGGGCAACGGTGAACGCCACCGGTGGAATCAGCGGTGCCTATGACGTTGCCATTCCCGACAATCTCGTGAAGGACGGCCAGTACAAGCCGGACGTCACGGTCCAGCAATACACCCAGATGGCCGATTCGATCGCCGCGCTCGCCATGCTCCTCGGTACACCGCAGGGCATCGCCACGCTCGATTCGATGAAGGCCGACAACACGATCGCTGCGCCGATGACGTGGTGGTCGGGTTGGGACTTCGACAGTACCGACTATGGACTGGTTCTCGAGTTCGGCACCAACTACTGCTTCGAGGCCATGAATGCCGTGGACTGGGCTACCCAGGCGGTACCTGCCGCCGGCCGTTCGGCGGTCGCCAGTGTGGGCATCGTCAAGTTCCCGGGCGATTACGGTGACGACTATGCAGCGGGAGTGGCCAAGGCTGCAGCGGCGGATGGCCTGAACGTGGCGTGGGAGCAAGTGATCATCCCGGCATCTGCGGGCGGTGATCCGACCCAGGCAGAAGCAGTCGCCAAGATCGTCAGCGATCCGGTCGATGTCGTGTTCGTCGTCTCCGGACCGAACGAACTGGCTGCGGTCGTCGCCGGTGCAGCTCAGAATCTCGGCGAGAAGGTGCCGATCTTCATCGGTGCATCTCCGACATGGAACCCGGGCTTGCTCAAGACGGCTGCGGCTCCCGCGTTCGAATCCGGGATCTACTTCCAGTCAGGGCCCTTCGGGCCGTGGGGGTACGACTCGCCCGGTCACGAGAAGATGCGTACGGCACTTGGTGATGTGCCGGGCAACTTCTTCTTCGTGGCAGGATGGGCATCCCAGTATGCGCTCAAGGCGGCATTCGAAGCCGCGTATGCGGCCGGCGATCTGACCAAGGCGGGGATCTACGCAGCGGCGCAGAGCCTCACCGACGTCGACTACGACGGCATGATGCCGGCCCGCTCGTTCGCGGGCTCGCCAAATGACGTGTTCCCCCGTGAATCGTTGATCTCGGGTATCGACACGACGGCGGTGGACGGTGTCAGCGTGGTCAAGGACTTCTTCGTAGGTCCGACCGCAGCCAAATACGACTTCACCGAACCCTGCGCAAAGCCGTAGGGCAGAACGCACGATCGAGGGGCGGCCCGACGGGGCCGCCCCTCTGTCGTCTGCTGCTCTCCCCGCCGGCCGCGGGTAGCCCCTGTGTCAGAGTCGGGGGACGGGCACCAACCCGGCGAGCAACGCCTTGAGGGCATCGCCGATGAGGAAGGGGAAGAGGCCCAACGCCAAGGCATGGCCGAGGCCGATTCCGAGAGCGTACGCCAGCCAGGCGACACCGAAGATGTAGATGATGGCGGTTCCGGCAAGCGCGGCCGGAATGCCGAAAAGGAGCCCGGGTTGCCTCGTCCGTAGCCTGCCCACGATCGCTGCAGCGGCGATGAATCCGACCAGATACCCGAGCGTGGGACCTGTGACGTACGACCAGCCGCCCTGTCCACCTTGGAAGACCGGCAGTCCGACGGCTCCTGCAGCGACGTAGAGTGCCTGACTCGCCGCTCCTGCCCGGGTACCGAGGGCCAGTCCGGCGAGCAGCACGGCGAAGGTCTGGCCGGTAATCGGCACCGGCGTGAAGAACAAAGGTATCCGCACCTGTGCGAGAACGGCGGTGAGCGCGGCGAAGGCGACGACGAGTGCCACCGTCAGCACTCGACTACGTGGCAGGATGCGGGAAGATACGAGGGTCGACAAGGTCCGGCTCCAGGGTTGGTGACGGCTCATCCGACCCTGTGCGCGGAGCGGAGGTTACGAACAATGCGGTTGCGAGCACTGCCGGCGTTGGTGGCGATCATCGCTGCCGCGTGTACGCCGACCCAAGTCACCACGACCGCGACTTCGTCTCTTCTCCCGCCGCCGACCACGACAACGACCACGGCGCCCACCTTCCTGACCGGTGTGGGAGTCGGCGATGACACGGTTCGTCTTGCCGCCTTCTTGCCGTTGAGCGGTTCTCTTGCCGGAATCGGGGAGTCGATCCTCGAAGGGCACCGGGCGTATTGGCGGTATGTGAACGACGACCTGGGCGGTGTCGCCGGACGATTCATCGTCACGCTCGATGAGGTCGACACCGCGTACGACCCGGTGTCCGCCGTCAGCGAACTCGCGGCACGTGAAGACTCGATCCTTGGGATTTCCGCCATGCTCGGCAGTCCGATCACGCGGGCGCTCTTGGACGCGGACTCGACCATGCCGATCATGGTCGGATCGCAGGCGGTCTTGTGGGCGAAGCACCACAATGCGATGTACGACCTGGCGGTGCCCACGTATCGGGATCAGGTCTCTGTCCTCTGGGATCTTGCGGTCGACGCTGCCGGTGACCCGTCCGACGTGGGGTTCGTTGCACCAGTCGATCTCTATGGCGACGACTGCCTCGCAGGCGTGGGCACGCAGCCGCAGATCATGTCTCGTTACGCCCCCGGTACGACCGACTTCGAGGGTGTCATCAAAGACCTCGACGGCGCGAAGGCGCTTGTGGCGTGTGTTACGAGCGCCGACCTCGTGCGCATCATCGCGACCGGCAATCTGCTCGGGAGCACACCGGCGATCTACGCGACGGGCCTGTCGTATGACCCGACGGTCCTCGATGCGCTCGGGAAGGTTCCGGAGGATCTCTGGATCGCAGGCGCACCACCCGCCTACGAAGCTGACGTTCCCGGGATGAAGCTGTTCCGCACGGTGACCGGCGAGATCGAGGACGTGAATGCCTGGACGTTCTTCGGGTACACGCAGGCCGCGACGTTCCACGTGTTGCTCGAACAGGCCGTCGACGACGGCACATTGACCAGGTCGGGTGTGCTGGCGGCCCGGGGCCGCGTTGGCGATGTCGACTTTGGGTACGGGTGGGGGCCGGCCGGCTTCGACAGCGGCGGGATCGTTCCGAAGGTGCCTGTCACGGTATCGGTTCCCGGCCCCGATGCGATCTTTGGCCTTCGTTCTCTCGACCGGTAGATCAGGACGTTCTTCTATCCGGTCCTCCGGCTTCGGCTCCAGTTCTCGCAGGCTTTTGCCGATAGGTCGATATGCAGGCTGTCATCCTCGCTTTGGTACTGGCGTTGGCAACGCCCAGCTTCAGCCCTGCGATCACCGAGGTGCCCGCGAGAGCTCGCGTCGATGCCGTGACTCAGCAACTCGGGATCGTTACCGGACGTCTCGAGATTCCGGCGATCGACCTCGACGAGGTGATCCGAGACGGTGTCGATCTGTCGGTCATCGATCGCGGTGTGGCCCACTGGTCGGGGACCGCGGATCCTGGCGGCGCCGGCAACATGGTGCTTGCCGGCCATCGAACGATTCACTCGGCGCCGTTCCTCGATCTGGACAAGCTCGAGCCCGGAGATGAGATCTACGTCACGGGGATCGGAGGGCGCATCGCCACCTACCGGGTCGTCGAGACGCTGATCGTCACGCCTGCGGACATGTGGATCGTCGACCCGACCGACACGCCGATGCTCACGATATTCGCCTGCCATCCCAAACGGTCTGCTCGTCAACGTATCGTCGTACGAGCCGAACTGGTCGATACGCCGGTCGTGCAGTTTCCCTGAGACGGTGCTGCGTACTTCGTAGTTTGTGTTTCGCAGTCGAGACGGTGTCGTTCTGCCGAGAGCGCTTCAACGGCTGCTGATCTGCCGGCCGGCAGTACTATTCGCCTCCCATGATCGACTACCCGCAACAGAGAGCGCCGCGGTGGCCGTACGTTGCCGTCGGTGTACTGACAGGTTTGCTCATGCTGGCGGTGGTCGCCTGGAGCGTGACGTTGCCCTATGTCGCATGGTCGCCGGGACCGGTGCCCGAGGTCGTCAGCCTCATCACGGTCGAAGGCGCCCCGACCTATCCGGTGCGAGGCAACCTGTACATGCTCACGGTATCCCAGCAGGATATCAACGCATATGAGCTGCTCGCCGCGTGGGCGGATCCGACGGTCGATGTGCTCGACCGTGACGTGGTTCGCCCGGTCGGCCAGTCACCGGAGGAGTACCAGCGGGTCGCGCAGCATGACATGCTCGAGTCCAAGAACACGGCAATCCTCGTGGCACTCGACCGTCTCGGCTACGACGTCACCTACAAGGGGGATGGTGTCGAGGTGGCGACGATCCTGAAGGGGACTCCTGCCGACGGCGCCCTCGAAATCGGTGATGTGATCACGGCGATCAACGGCAAACCGGTCGAGCTCGCCAGAGACGCCGTGGCGCTGATCACTTCATACGCGATCGGCGACACGATCACGCTCACCGTCGAACGCGGCGGCCAGACGATCGATGTGCCGATCACGCTGGTGGAGCACACGCAGGAGAAAGGCCGGCCGATGGTCGGGTTCGGGGCCGTCACCCACAACCTGACGTACGACTTCCCGATCGAGGTCGATATCGATTCGACCAACATCGGTGGGCCTTCTGCGGGCATGATGTACACGCTGGCGGTCTTGGACGTGCTGACCCCCGACGACATCACGAAAGGGCACAGGATCGCCGGAACAGGGACCATCGCGTCAGACGGGACCGTCGGACCGATCGGCGGGATCCGTCAGAAAGTCGAGGGTGCAGAGGCTGCCGGGGCAGAGTACATCCTCGTTCCGAAGGCCAACTATGAAGAGGCGCTGACTGCACCTGTGAAGGGCGTGAAAATCGTCCCGGTGCAGAACATCGACGATGCGCTTGCGTTCTTGTCGGGCCTCCCGAACGCCTAAAGCTCAGATCCGGAGATCGGGCACGGTATCGTTGGCATCATGGCTGGCTCGCTACGCCCGGAAGACGTCACCGCCAAGTCGTTCAAGTCCGGATGGCGGGGCTACGAAACGGGTGCCGTCGATGCGTTCCTCCGTGAGGTCTTCGCAACGCTGACCGCTCTGCAGAGTGAGAACGAGCAGTTCCGTGACCGGCTTCGCAGACTTGGCGACCGTGACCTTCATGCGGAGTTCGATCAGGTGTCCGCCGAGGTTGGCGAGCTACTCCAGAGTGCAAGGGAAACCGCCGAAGGGATGCGATTCAGAGCCTCGGTCGACGCGGAGCAGATCGTTGGTGAGGCCCGCGACGACGCGGTGAAGGTTCGCCAGGACGCGTGGAACGAAGGTTCGGCGCTGCTCGAAGCATGCCAGGAGGAGGCCGACGCGCTCGTAGAAAGGGCCAAACGCGACTCCCTGGCGATCATCAGCGATGCAGAGCGTGACGCTCACCGAATTGCCGTCAAGGCGCGCAAGGACTCCGAAGAGACGATCCGAGGAGCCAAGGTGCAGGCCGATCAGCTCGTCGTCGACGCCCGTTTGCACCGTGACGAGCTGATCCGTGAAGGCGAAGCCGAGAGAGCAGCGGCCCAGGAGAGGGTTGCGGTCCTCATGCAGCGTCGAACTGAGCTGCTCGCAGAGATCGAATCGCTGCAGTCCAAGATCAATGAACTCCGTGCCGAGCTCGAGGAACGGCGTGCCGAGATCGGAAAAGCTCGAGCAGCAGATATCTCCAGTGTGAAGGTGCTGCCCGGCCCTGTTGGCAGGGGAGATGCAGAGACGTCACGGACGTCCGAGGCTCGGCACGGCGACGGAGAGACATCACAGACCGGCGAAGGCTGGCACGAAGGTGAGGATACGGTTCGCATCGTTCGACCACCGAGACGTTTGAAAACGCCGACCGGAGAAATCGATGCGGAGGCGATGGCCGCGGAGGTGCGAAAGCTTCGCCAACCGCCCGAACCGAAGCAACCGGAACCGATCGTAGAGACTGCCGAGATCGTAGAGACCGTCGAGACCGTCGAGACCGTAGAGACTGCCGGGACCGTCGAGATCGTAGAGACTGCCGGGACCGTCGAGACCGTAGAGACCGTCGAGACTGCCGGGACCGTCGAGACCGCACCAACTTCCGAAGTGCCGGTACCACCAGAGGCGTCCGAGGTCACGCCGGTCGGTGAGGAAACCACGGGCGTGTCGGCCGGGATCGACGAGTTGTTCGCCAGGCTTCGCTCGGAGTCGGAGACCGCACCCCAGGTCGACCAGGCGGCGAAGGAGATTCCTGCCCGTCCGAAGCCGGCGGAGCCTTCCATACAGCTCGAGCAGGAGGCACGCTCGGTGCCCACGATCGATCCGTTCGAGTTGCGGGACCGTCTCCTCTTGCCCATCACCAACAAGACCCTTCGGACGTTGAAGCGGAGCCTCACCGAAGCGCAGAACATTGCTCTCGATGAGCTGCGGGTTCAAGAGGCCGCGTGGAAGCCGGACCTCGACAGGCTCGAGGTGGCGATCACCGGTGACCTCGAGGAACTGCTGCGCCGTGCCGTGTCGGCGGGGTGGGCCGGCGCCGGGCGGCTCCTCGAGAGCGAGATCGAAGAGGCCGACGTGCACATCGAGAGTTCCGCAGGGCACGACTTTGCGGCAGCGATCACCGACGGTGTGCGCAGCGCCCTCGACGGTGCCGGCGAGGGACCGCGCCGACGCGCCGCCGCGATCTCCAGGGTCTACCGGGCGTGGCGGGTCGATGAGGCCGAACGACAGGTACGTTTGCTGGCCATCGGCGCCTATCACGACGGGCTGATCGGAGCGCTCGAGCAGGCCGGAGTGCAGCAGGTGCGGTGGGTGTTGACCGGCCGGGGATGTGTGACGTGCAGGGCACTTGCCGAGGCCGGTCCGGTCGAGCCGGGAGCAGCGTTCGCATCGGGCCCGAAACGGCCACCGGCGCACGAGTCGTGCGAGTGCACCCTTCTGCCCGTGTGATCTAATCCGCCGTTAGAGTGGAGGACACATGATTCAACGAAACCCCACCCCGCGCCGGAGTCGGCGAGGGCTTACCTTTTTCATCTTCGTCGGGTTCGTCTTACTCCTGGCATTACGAGGCTTGGCCACGTTCTGGACCGATCTGTTGTGGTTCCGATCTGTAAACCTCGCTTCGGTGTGGGAGACGCTCATTCTCTTCAAGGTGATTCCCGCCGCCATCGGATCGGTGATTGCGTTCCTGATGCTCTGGACGAACGTGCTCATCGCCGACCGCCTCTCACCCCGGTTCCGGCTTTTCGACATGGCTCCCGAAGAGGAGTTCGTCGAGCGCATGCAGGAGTGGATCGAACCTCGGATTCGCAAGGTACGGTTGGGGGCATCGGCAGTGTTCGGCGTGCTTGTCGGTGTGAGCGCCGCCGGCTGGTGGGACAACATACTGCGCTATCTCAACCGCAGCTCATTCGGGCTGGCGGACCCGATTCTCGGCAAGGACGTTTCGTTCTACGTCTTCAAGCTGCCGCTGTACCGGGACCTGTTCGGTTGGGCGTTCCAGCTGATGCTTCTCACGACGCTGCTCGTTGGGGCAATGCACTACCTCAACGGTGGTATCCGGCTGCTCCCCGGCAGGGCGCCGCGAGTATCCGCCGGCGTTCGGGCGCATCTGTCGGTGCTGCTGGCCGTGATCGCGATCCTCAAGGCGGTCGGCTACCGGCTCGATGCATATCAGCTGTTGTACTCGCCCCGGGGGATTGTGTATGGGGCCAGTTTTACCGACGTCAAGGCACAACTGCCCGCCTTGACGCTGCTCTCACTCATTTCCCTGTTTGCCGCCGGTCTTTTGCTGTGGAACATTCACAGTCGCGGCTGGACCCTGCCTGCCGTCGCAGTTGGAGGCTGGCTGGTGATGTCGATCATCGTCGGAGGAATCATTCCGGCTGCGGTGCAGCGGTTCCGGGTGGAACCCGCCGAGCAGATACTCGAGAAGCCGTACATCGAGAACGGCATCACCTTCACACGCCAGGCCTACGGCCTCAATAACGTTGAGGTGCGTCAGTTCGCCGCGTCGCCGAATCTGACACTCGACGATATCGAGAACAACCGGCCGACGGTCGACAACATCAAGTTGTGGGACGCGGCGGTGCTCACCGACACGTACACCCAGCTGCAGGAGATCAGGACCTATTACGGACTCAACGATGTCGATGTCGATCGGTACATGATCAACGGTGCGCTCACGCAGACGATGATCGCCGGGCGCGAACTCGACGAGGCCGCCGATGTCATCTCCGGATGGGTGAACGAACATCTCGTCTACACCCACGGATTCGGTGCGGTCCTGAGTCCCGCCAACGCGGTTGACGAGCAAGGCCAGCCGGTGTTCCTCGTCCAGGACGTTCCCCCTGTGGCGAGCGACCCGAGTCTCAATATCACCCAGCCGCGGATCTACTTCGGAGACACCTACTCGGATCGGTTCCTCATCGTCGGGACCAAGCAGAAGGAAGTCGACTTTCCGCTGACCCAGGAAGGTGAGTCGGTCGCTCGTAACACGTATGGCGGGTCCGGTGGTGTACCGATCGGCAGCATGTTCAACCGCGCTGCGTTCGCGCTGCGCTACTCGGATCTGAACACGGTGATCTCGAATCAGCTCACCACAGACTCGAAGACGCTGATGATTCGCAACGTCTCCGCTCGTCTGCGCACCGCCGCACCGTTCCTGCGGGTGGACTCGGACCCGTACCTGGTCGATGTCGGCGGACGGCTCATCTGGGTCGTCGACATGTACACGGTGTCGGATGCGTACCCGTACGCGGAGCCGGCGTCGATCAACCGACTCGGTATCGGCGCGGGGACGTTGCCGAACAAGTTCAACTACGTGCGCAATACGGTGAAGGCGACCGTCGATGCGTATGACGGCACGATGCGGTTCTACGTCGTCGACGACAGTGACCCGATCATCCGCGCCTATCGGGCTGCGTTCCCGGATTTGTTCTCCGACGGGTCCACGATGCCGGAGGATCTCGTGGCGCATCTGCGCTATCCGGAGGATCTGTTCCGTGTACAGAGTGACATGTACCTGCGGTTCCACATGACCGAACCCGACGTGTTCTACAACAGTGAGGACGAGTGGGAAGAACCGCTCGACCCGTCCAACGCAGGAAACCAGGACAAGCTTCGTGGCGAGTACCTCGATCCGACGTGGGCCAGGCCGATGCTGCCGTACTACCTGCTGATGCGTCTTCCCGAAGAACAGCGGCTCTCCTACCTCATCCTGCAACCGTTCCTGCCGGTCGAGCGTCCGAACATGGCCTCGTTCCTCATCGCGAAGTCGGGTCCTGAGGACTACGGCAAACTGATCGACTATCGCCTGCCCCGCACCGGGTTCGTCGACGGGCCCAACCAGGTCGACGCACGTATCGATCAGAACCCGCAGGTGTCCCAGCAGATCACGCTGTGGAACCAGCAGGGATCGAAGGTGATTCGGGGCGATCTGCTCGTGGTGCCGATCGAATCGTCACTCCTGTACATTCAGCCGGTCTATCTGCAGGCTGCAAAGGTGCCCCTGCCGCAATTCAAGCGGGTCGTTGCGGTGTTCAACGAAGAAGTTGTGATGCGTAAGACCCTGGCCGAGGCGCTCCAAGACCTGTTTGCGGGCGGGGAGACGTCTGCTACTTCCACTGAACCGGTTGGCGACCAGACGGCACCCGATCTGCTCGACCAGGCCGCCGAGGCGTTCTCTCAGGCGGAGACCGCGCTGCGGGCGGGGGATCTGGGGACCTATCAGGCCAAGATCGAAGAGGCCAGGGGGCTCATCGAGCAGGCGAGGAAGCTGCTCGGCGGCTGACCCCAAACCGTTCTCGTGACGGTTGGGCCGGATTAACCGCACGAGGCGTCACGAGAACAGGTGGATGCTCACTCTTGCGCCATCAGGACGGCGTGCGCTGCCAGCTCGGCAAGCTCGAGCCGGTCGAACGCCTCATCGAGATCCGACCCGACGGCGACCACACCATGCCCGTACAGCAGCACGATGACCGCCCCGTCGGCAACGGCTGCACCGACGGCTCGACCGAGCTCTTCACTGCCGCTGGGAGCAAAGTCGACGGTGGCGAAGAGGCCGACCGCTTCGGCGAGTTCAGGGAGCCGTGCAGTGAGGTCGAGTTCGCGCAGGCCTGCAGCGATGAGCGCCGGTGCGTGGGCGTGAAGAACCGCCCCGACGTCGGGATTCGCAAGGTATGCGGCGCGATGAAGCGGGAGTTCGGTGCTGGCCCGAGTCGACGTCTCGTCCGAGTCGAGCCGAACGGCGACGAGGTCGGTCGGGCGGAGGGTGTCCTTGCGGGTGCCGCGAGGGGTGATGAGGATCGTGTCGGCGATCCGCGCCGACAGGTTGCCGGCGCGTCCGGCGATCAGACCGGCACCGTGCATGCTCTTGCCGATACGGCAGATCCCGGAGCGGATGTCGTACCTCATGGGAGGGTCTGCTCGAACGGTGGCGTGGCGATGCCCATCTCGGTGACGATCCCGGTGATCAGTGCGGCAGGAGTGACGTCGAATGCCGGATTCCAGACGTCGGCGGTCTCCGGGGCGGTGAGCGTCCCGAACCCACGGCGGACTTCGTCGGCGGAGCGCTGCTCGATGGGGATGTCCTCGCCGGTCGGTGTGGCGTGATCGATCGTGGAGGTGGGGGCGAACGAGTAGAAGGGAATGCCGTGGTGGCGGGCGAGGACGGCGAGCGGGTAGGTGCCGATCTTGTTGGCGACGTCACCATTTGCGGCGATCCGGTCGGCGCCGACGAAGACGACATCGGGCGGTTGGCGGCTGAACAGGGCACCGGCCATCGAGTCGGTGATGACGGTGACGTCGATGCCCGCCTGGTCGAGTTCCCATGCGGTGAGACGGCTGCCTTGGAGGAGCGGACGGGTCTCGTCGGCGTAGACGTGAATGGCCCAGCCACGTTCATGGGCGAGATAGATGGGGGCGAGGGCCGTGCCGATACCGCCGGTGGCGAGTGCCCCGGTGTTGCAGTGCGTGTGCACGGTGGCACCGTCGCGCAGGAGCGTGAGGCCGTGCTCGCCGATGCGCCGGCACATGGAGCGGTCTTCGTCGTGGATGGCGGCGGCCTCGTCGGTGAGAGCTTGGGCGAGGTCGTCGGGCCGGTGGGAGACGACGGATCGCATACGGTCGATCGCCCAGGTGAGGTTGACGGCGGTGGGGCGGGTGACGGCGAGGCGGTCCGCCCACCGGTCGACGGCGCCGGCGAGAGCGGCCTGATCGAGGCGGCCGGCGGCCTGGTTGGCCAGCGCGGCGATGCCCATGGCGGCGGTGATGCCGATCAGCGGTGCGCCCCGCACACGAAGCGAGACGATCGCTTCTGCGATCTCCTCGACGGTTTCGAGTTGCTGCTCTTGTCGCCGTTGAGGCAGCAGGGTCTGATCGAGGATGATCAGGGCCGTGCGGCCGTCGGCCCAGCGAATGGTTGTGATGGGTTCGTGCGTCACGGTTGCGACCCTAGTAGCTGCCTGGTGCGCCTTTGCGGTTGCCCCGGCGGGCGCGTACACTCACCGCTGCGACGCGGGGTGGAGCAGTCTGGTAGCTCGTCGGGCTCATAACCCGAAGGTCGCGGGTTCAAATCCCGCCCCCGCTACGAACGAAATCCCCGGTCAGACGTGTGCCTGGCCGGGGCTTCTACCGTCTCGCGGCGGTCTTCTACCGTGGCTTCTACCGTTTGGCGGTGCTCTTCTACCGTCGCTTCTACCGGCCGTTGGCGATCAGCCTCTCGAAGACGCGTGCCGCTTGGGCTTGCGTGCCAAGCAGGACGTGTTGGTAGGTGTCGATGGTGAACGCCGGGTTGTTTGACGGGGACGCCTTCTTTGATCAGCAGGGTGCCGTGGGTGTGGCGGAGGTCATGGAGTCGGATCTTGGGGGCGCCGGCCTGAGCGACGATCCGTTCGAAGGCCTGGGAGATCGAGTGGGGTGGATCGGGTTGCCCTCGACGTCGGCGAACACCCATCGGGTTGGTTCGATCCCCGCGGCGTTCCGTTCGGCTTGCTGCCACGCCTTGAGGGCGGAGAGGACCTTGACGGTGGTCGCGTCGAGGTCGACCGCGCGCCGCGAGTTGCTGGTCTTGCCTCGTGAGCCATAGAGATCGTAACCGACGGACACGAGGCCCCGGTTGACCGAGAGGGTGGCGGCGTCGAGGTCGACATCCGTCCATTGCAGGCCGAGGAGTTCGCTGCGGCGCAGCCCGGTGGTGGCGAGAAGCCACAGGGCGGGAAACAGCCGGTGGCCGGCGGCTTGGCGCAGAAACGCCTGGAGTTCGGGGGCTGTCCAGGCCTGCTGTTCCACCTTGGGGATCGACCGCATCTTGGGGGCGTGAGCAACGAGCGCCACGTCTCAAGACACAATGCCGCGGCGTACGGCGTCGTTGAGGGCACCCCGGATGATCAGATGCAGCTCCAGCACCGTCTTGGGGGCCGACGGCCGGGTGTCGTCGGTGGGATGCAGCTTGGAGTCATACAGCGCCTCGAGGTGATCGGGTCGGAGTCGACGGATCGGGACCCTGCCGAGGGTGGGGAGGA
>JAADGS010000074.1:0-50773 GCA_013152275.1 Actinomycetota bacterium
GATGCCCTTCCCTGTCAGCAGAGCGATCCCGGCTCCGGTCACGAACAGGGCCGCGCCCGACAGAGCCATGCTCCATACGATCGCGATCGTTCCACCACCGAAGAAGAACGGCGCCACCGGAACGATCGCCCCGAAGGCGAACAGGAAGAAGGACGTTCCGGCGGCCTCCCACGGATTCCCGCCCATCTCGTCGGGGTCGATGCCCAATTCCTCACGTGCGAGTGTGTTCAGCGCGGTCTCCTGATCCTGCATGATGTGCGCCGCGAGTTCCTTGGCCCTGTCCTCGGGAAGTCCCTTCGCCTGATAGATCAGAGCGAGTTCTTCGGCCTCCTCTTCCGGCATCGCCTCCAGTTCCTCGGCTTCGATCTCCAACTGCCTTGTGGTCAGCTCGCGTGCGGATTGAACACTCAGCCATTCGCCGAGCGCCATGGACGCCGAACCGGCGAGCAGACCGGCCAGCCCTCCGATCAACACCGAGTCTCGAGAGAACGTTGCACCGGCGACCCCCATGATCAGAGCCAGGTTCGACACGAGACCGTCGTTTGCACCCAGCACCGCCGCCCTGAGTGCGTTCCCACCTACGGTTCTGTGCCGCCCTTCGATCCGGGCCAGGACACTGCCCTCGACACCCTTCGTTGCTTCACCCGCCAGGACGGAGAGAACACGTGCGTGTGATCGCTCGTCCGCCCGCATCCCCTCTCCTTCGGTCTCGGGTTGTTCGTCGTACATCGTCTGGCCCGCCTTTTCGGATGCGGCCATCACACCGACGAGCACCTGCGGTCCGACCCTGCGAGCGAGCCACATGACCAGGCGAGCCTTCAGTGACGGTTTTGCTCGTGGCACGGCTTCGCCGACCGCCTGCAGGCGTTCCACCCAAAACGAAGCGTGCCGCTCCTCGGTATCGGCCAGCTTCCGATAGACCTCGGCCAGATGCGGATCCGTCTCGAGGTCGGCGAGGACGCGGTACTGGGCAGCCCCGTCGATCTCGTCCTGGTAGTTGTTCCGATAGCGGGCGGCATCATCCATGCCGATCAGCCTACCCGTGGGGATACCGTCCGGGCCCTGATCAGCCCGGCGTGTCCGGCCCGGAATCCAGCCAGTCCTGCAGCTTGACGATCTGGTCTGCGACCTGTCTATCCAACCTGTGCCGCCGGACACTCCCACTCGAATCGAGCAAGTCCAGATCTTCCGGCCGGAACGACTCGTGTGAGGAGATCAGCTCCTCGGCCGAGAGCGAAGACAGGTCCCTGCCCTGCGCCAGCAACCGGGCGACCAGTTCTCCGACCGATCGATGGGCTTCGCGAAACGGCACCCCCCGACCAACCAGCGCTTCGGCAAGATCCAGGGTCACAACCCACGACGATGGTTCCGGCGGATGGAACTCGGCACCTGCAAGCATTCCGGCCAGAACCTCCAGCGCACCGGCGAGCACGTCGTCGGCATGGAATACGGCCGCTTTGCCTTCCTGGAGATCCCGGTTGTAGGCCATCGGAAGACCCTTCTGGAGGACCAGAATCGCCGCCACGTCACCGATGACCCGTGCGCTCTTGCCGCGCACGAGTTCGGCGATGTCGGGATTCTTCTTCTGCGGCAGCGCCGACGATCCCGTCGAGTACCTGTCCGAAAACGTCAGCCAATCGAACTCACTCGTCGCCCACAGCACGAGTTCCTCGGCCAGCCTCGACAGCGTCACCATCGATTGCGCCACACAGAATGTGTACTCGGCCACGACGTCGCGAGAGCCGACGGCATCGATCGAATTGTCGAAGACCGCCGCCATGCCGAGCTCATCGGCGACTGCCTGCGGGTTCAACGGCAAACTGCTCCCCCCTGCTGCACCGGCTCCCAAGGGAGAAACGTCCAGCCTCGTCATCGCCCCACCGAAACGCTCCACATCTCTGCGAAGCATCCACGCATACGCGAGCAAGTGGTGGGCAAGCGGAATCGCCTGCGCCTGCTGCAGGTGTGTGTAGACGGGAACCACCGCGGCCCCGGCTTCTTCGGCCACCTGGACGAGCACACCCACCAGCGACCTGATCTGGCCGATCCGATCGAGAGCCGCCCGCTTCAGATACAGCCGCATGTCCAGCGCTATCTGATCGTTGCGGGACCGCCCCGTGTGAAGCTTGCCGGCAACCGGGCCAAGGAGTTCGTGCAGACGCCGTTCAACGGCCGTGTGCACATCCTCGTCGGTGACGGCAAACACAAACCGGTCGCTCTCGGATTCCTCCAGAATCACATTCAGGCCTTCGACCAGCCGACCGGCCTGCTCGGAAGAGAGGATCCCAACTCTGCCGAGCATCTTCACATGGGCAAGCGAACCCTCGATGTCGACGCCGAGAAGCCGCCGGTCTGCATGATCGACCGTGAACCGCCACATGGCTTCGTCGGGCGGCTCCTGAAACCGGCCTCCCCAAAGGGTCACTCGCCCTCCCCGAGACGGTGCTCGGCGAGGGTACGCAGCCGCAGGCCCTGCAGGCGGATGAACCCGGCTGCGTCTGCCTGGTCGTACACGTCGTCCTCTTCGAAGGTCACCGTCGCCTGATCGTAGAGGGCGTACTTGTCCGATCGTCTTCCCTCCACGGTCACCTGCCCCTTGTACAGCTTGAGGCGGGCCTCGCCGGATACACGAATCTGTATGTTGTCCATGAATGCCTGGAGCGCCTCACGTTCCGGAGCAAACCAGAATCCGTTGTACACCATCTCCGCGTAACGAGGAACCAGTTCATCGCGCAGATGCGCCACCTCACGGTCGAGTGTGATCGACTCGACCGCCTTATGGGCATGCTGCAGGATCGTCCCGCCGGGCGTCTCATACACGCCTCTGCTCTTCATCCCCACGAAGCGGTTCTCCACGATGTCGACCCGCCCGATCCCGTGCCTGCCCCCGAGCTCATTCATCCGAACGAGAAGATCGGTGGGCCCGAGGTCCTCTCCGTTCACCGCAACGGGGTCTCCCTCCCGATAGGTGATCGTCACCCACTCCGGATCATCGGGGGCGTCCTCGGGAGCAACGGTCATGCGAAACATCTCCTTGGACGGAGCCACCCACGGGTCTTCCAGAACTCCCCCTTCGTAGGAAATGTGCAGTATGTTGGCATCCATGCTGTACGGCTTCTCCGGTGTCACCGGGATCGGAATGCCTCTGCTCTCCGCATAGGCCACCAGGTCGGCGCGACCCTTGAGCTTCCACTCTCTCCACGGCGCGATCACACGAATGTCCGGCTTGAGAGCGTACGCGGAGAGTTCGAACCGAACCTGATCGTTTCCCTTCCCGGTGGCACCATGCGCTATCGCATCCGCCCCTGTGGCCTCGGCTACCTGAACCATCCCTTTGGCTATCACGGGACGGGCAAGCGAGGTCCCCAGCAGGTAGTACCACTCGTACACCGCGTTCGCACGAAGTGCAGGGAACACATACTCACTGACGAATTCATCTCGAAGGTCTTCCGTGATCGCCTCCACGGCACCCGTTTGCAGTGCCTTCACACGGGCTTCTTCGACCTCTTCGCCCTGGCCGACATCTGCCGTGTATGCGATCACCTCGGCTCCGTACTCCTCAATCAGCCATGTGAGAATGATCGACGTGTCCAGTCCACCGGAGTACGCCAATACGACCTTCATCATCCAACTCCGATCTGTTCGAGTGTCTCGGCGAGCCGGCTCCCCCCACGTTGCTCATCCGTCACTATCAGTACCGTGTCATCTCCGGCGACCGTGCCAAGGACTCCGTCGAGGCCCGAACGGTCGATCGACCCGGCCACTACTTGAGCTGCACCCGGAGGCGTCTTCACCACAACGAGATTGCCGCTTGCCCTGATTTCATTGGCGAATTCGGCCAGGACGCGGTCCAGGCCACCGTCGTCCCTCCGCACCGCCTGCAATGCATAGACGAACTCGTTCCCTTGCCCACGAACTTTCACCGCTCCGAGTTCCTTCAAATCCCGCGAAACGGTCGCCTGGGTCACCACGAATCCTTCGTCGATCAACAGGTCTGCCAGCTCGTGCTGGCTCTGCACGTCCCGAGTCGTGATGAGGCGACGAATCGCTCGCCTCCGCGCAGCAGTCTTCATGATCCAACGATCATACGCATATACGCATGATCATGCAATGCAGCCAGACGTCGGGGAGGAGCCCGCCGAGAACTGCTCACGTCATCGACCAGACTGCCGATACAGACTCTCATGACCGTCATGACCCCGGGCTATGGTTGGTCCCTCTCGGACGATGGGCGACTCGTCGCCCTGTACTTGCGGATTCGAGTCTGGCTTTCTGCAAGCGCGGCCTTCCTCACGACGCTCATGTTCCTCTTGGCGAAAACGCCGGAAGCGGCGGGACTGGCCATTGCCGCCACCTTCCTCGCCATCCATGCACAGATCGGTCGTCGGCAGAACGACCGGCATGTGGTGAGGTCCGTGGTCGCCGACGCGACGGTGGTAGGTCTGACGCTGACCATCATCGCAATCCCCGCAGTGACGATCGCGGGACTGGCGTTTCTCCTCACCGTGTCGACCCTTCTCCTCTCGCGCCGTCATGCCATTCTCGCCTGGGTCTACGGGCTCGGCTGGGCCGCCCTATCCGTCTGGCAGACGAACAACCCGCGCTCCCTCCCCGACCCGATCCAGAAGCCTGCGGAGGCCACCGCCCTCTTCTTCTTCCTCGGAGGCCTCGCTGCGGCCGTGGCCGTCGTCACCAAGGCGCTTCGGCGCTCCGCCCACGAGCAGATCGAGACCCGAAAGACGATCGAGGTCCGAGAGCGGCAGCTTCGATCCTCCAACGCCAGACTGTCGGCTCTGGTTTCCTCGAAGGACCACTTCATCGCTTCCGTGTCGCACGAGCTGAGAACACCGCTCACGGCCGTCGTCGGCCTGGCAAGAGAACTCACCCAGCGAGAATTCCAGAGGGAGGAGCGGCTCGAGTTTCAGAACATCATCGCCATGCAGGCCAATGAAGTATCCAACATCGTCGAAGATCTCCTGGTTGCCGCCCGCAGGGACGTCGGAATCACCGTGCACCCGGAGCCCTGCCATCTCCCCGACATCATCCGCGTGGTCACATCTGCAATCCAAGTCCCCGTCGACGTCACCCTCGAAGATCATCTGGAGGCCTTCGCCGATCCACTCCGTCTTCGTCAGGTGATCCGCAACCTTCTCACCAACGCGCAGCGCTACGGAGGAGAGCACATCGAACTCCAAGCTGTACACGACAATGGCACGATCAAGATCGAGGTTCGCGACGACGGGCCAGGTATCGAAGAAGGCGACACCGAACGAATCTTTCAGGCGTATGAAACCGCATCGACAGCCGCCCAGCCCGCATCGGTCGGCCTCGGCCTCTCCGTCGCCCGCACACTCGCTCGTCTCATGGGCGGGGACGTTCGTCATCGTCGCGACTGCGGTTGGACCGTCTTCTCATTGGATATCCCGGCCGTCTCCACGAATGCCTCGACATCTGCGTAGCGTCCCGACCGATGCCGGTGTGGTGACCGACGCCACCCTCTCCGGCCTCGAAAAACCCGAAGACACTCCCCCGACGCTCGGCAGAGCCCTCGCTGGAGGGGCAGACCGCCGGGCCCGCTCCTCGGAAGAGGAGATGCTTGACTTCCTCCCGTAGACTCGGAGAGCCGATGACACCCGAACGAACCGTCGCTCCATACGGAGCCTGGAAATCACCCATCTCCGCAGCATCGGTCGCTGCCGGATCCGTCCATCTCGACGCGCCACTCATCGACGGTGCCCGGGTTCTCTGGCTGGCATCACGGCCCTCGGACGGAGGCCGAACCGTTGTGGTCGCCCGGCAGGGCAACGGAACGGTTCGAGATCTCACACCGGAGGGCTTCAACGTTCGCACTCGCGTTCACGAGTACGGGGGCGGAGCGTATCTCATCTCGGGAGAAGCGCTGTTCTTCTCGAACTGGGACGACCAACGCTTGTACCGCCAAGACCCGGGAGATCCACCGGTACCCATCACACCGAACCCCCCCACACCCGCTGCATGGCGTTACGCAGATGGCAGGCCGACACCCGACGGTCGATGGATCGTGTGCATACGCGAGCGTCACGAGTCCGGAGAAGTCGTCAACGAGTTGGTCCGGATTCCCACCGATGGTTCCTCCGATCCCCAGATCCTCGTCGGTGGCCACGACTTCTTCTCGTCACCGCGCATCAACGGTGACGGAACCAGGATCGTATGGCTGAGTTGGGATCATCCGAACATGCCTTGGGACGGAACCGAGCTCTGGACCGCCGAACTACTTCCGGACGCCAGGCTTGGCACCCGAAGAAAGGTCTGCGGTGGGATCAGCGAGTCGATCGTCCAGCCCGAGTGGGGTCCCGACGGATCGCTCTACTGGCTCTCCGATCAAACCGGTTACTGGAACCTGTACCGCGACAACCAACCTCTCGCGCCCGTCGATGCAGACTGCGCCGGTCCGGCATGGACGCTCGGACAGACGTACTTCGGGTTTCTCGACGCCCAGCGCATCGCCATGACGATCACAGAGTCCGGCTTCGATCACGTCGTCCTTCTCAGACCCGATGGAAGCCATACTCGCCTGGATCTCCCCGCCGGTACCCATCGGGGCCGCCTCGTCACAGATGGGAAGGACACCATTGTGGTGATCTCCGGGTCGTCTTCATCTCTCGACACGGTTCGCAAGATCGACGCCACCACGGGTGAGACCGAACTCCTCACGTCTGCGGGTTCTCTCGATCCGGCGTACGTCTCGGTGGCACAACCGATCAAGTTCATCACCGATGACGGGCCTGCACATGCCTTCTTCTACCCGCCGGCCAATGCCGATTTCGAAGGACCGGACGGGGAGTTACCGCCTCTGGTGGTCTTCAGCCATGGAGGTCCAACCGGGGCAGCACGGCCGGATCTCAATCCGACGATCCAGTTCTTCACGAGCCGCGGCATGGCCATCGTCGACGTCAACTACGGCGGCAGCACCGGATACGGCCGAGCGTACCGACAGCGCCTGCGTGGAACATGGGGAATCGTCGACACGCGTGACTGCGCCGCAGCAGCGCGCCACCTCGTGTCGAAAGGTCTCGTAGACGGAGATCGCATGGCCATCAGGGGTGCAAGCGCCGGCGGTTTCACGACGCTGTCGGCGCTGACCTTTCATGACATGTTCCAAGTCGGTGCCAGCTACTACGGCGTCGCGGATCTCGAAGCTCTTGCTCGTGACACCCACAAGTTCGAAGCGAGGTACCTGGATACCCTCATCGGACCGTATCCACGGTACGCAGGGATCTACCGTCAGCGTTCGCCGATCCACTTCACGGACCGCCTCTCCTGTCCCATCATCCTCTTCCAGGGACTGGAGGACCAGGTTGTGCCTCCGGCACAGGCCGAAGCCATGGTCGCGGCGTTGAAGAAGCGCGGGATACCGTACGCGTACGTGACCTTCAGGGGGGAACAGCATGGATTCCGGCAGGCAAAGCACATCGCCCAGGCACTGAACGATGAGATCTCGTTCTACGGACAGGCCCTCGGATTCACCCCGACGGATATCCCTTTGCTGCTCAGACAGAACGTGACGACGAATCCACCGCAGAAGCGAAGCGGCCGATGGCGAGGTCAACGTGCCTGGCCTCGATCGTGAGAGGCGGCGTGAACCGGACGGCGTCCGCTCTCACCGCATTGACGACCAGCCCCTCCCCCAGGGCCGCCTCCGCCACACTCGCCGCGTTCGCCTGATCGAGCACTGCCGCGAGAAACAACCCCCGGCCACGCACCGCACGTACGCCTCGGATTGCCGAAAGCCCGGCTCGTAGTTGCGCCGAGCGGGTGACACAGTTCTCCCGCAGATCTCGAGAATCGATTTCGTCGAGCACCGCGAGTCCGGCCACACACACGACCGGGCCGCCCCCGAACGTCGTGGCATGATCCCCGTACTCGAACGCTTCGGCCACACCGCTGCGTGCAAGGCATGCACCGATCGGAAGCCCATTTGCGAGCCCCTTGGCGACGGTGGCGATGTCCGGCTCGAATCCCAGCGACTGCCACGAGAACCACGTGCCCGTTCTTCCGACACCGGCCTGCACGTCGTCGACGATCATGGCGGCACCCGAGACGTCGCACAGATGTCGAACCGACCGGAGATAGCGCTCATCGAGCGGGATCACTCCTCCCTCCCCTTGGATGGTCTCGATCATCACCGCGGCGGTGTTCGGCCCCATGGCGGCGGCGAGCGCATCGATATCCCCGGGAGGAACTTGTCGAAAGCCGGCCGGCAGAGGCTGGAACGTCGCCTGTTTGGACGGCTGACCCGTCGCTGCGAGCGTTGCCAGCGTACGGCCGTGAAAGGAACCGTCGAGCGTCACGATCTCGAACGCTTCCGGACCCTTACGCTTCTGCGCCCACCTGCGTGCAAGCTTGATGGCGCACTCGTTGGCAGTCGCTCCGTCGTTGGCGAAGAACACCCGGTCAAGCCCGGAGAGCTCGGTCAAACGTTCGGCGAGTAGCACCTGAGGCTCGGTGTAGAAGAGGTTCGACACGTGGACGAGCGTTCCCATCTGCCGGTCGACCGCTGCCCGTATTCGTGGGTTGGCATGGCCCACGACCGTCACGGCCAGACCGGCCAGACAGTCGAGGTAGCGACGGCCCTCATCGTCGATCAGCCATACGCCCTCACCGCGTGTGAAGACAACGGAATGGCGTCGGTAGGTCTGCAGCACGACTTCTGCCTCTCGACGGTGCAGCGCTTCAGACATCGTCGAACCGATGGATCATCGTCCCGATACCTTCCGGTGTGAAGATCTCGAGAAGGAGCGCATGCTGGATCCGTCCATCGAGGATGTGGGCTCGGTGGATTCCTGCCTCCATCGCCGTTACGCAGGAGGCCAACTTCGGAAGCATCCCACCGCGCACGGTCCCGGAGCCGATGAGATCCTTCAGCTGCGCGAGGGTCAACCGCCGAAGAACCCCCTCCTGCATCTCGTGATCCCTGTACACGCCTTCGACATCGGTGAGATACACGAGCTTCTCCGCCCTGAGCGCCGCCGCGATCGCCCCTGCCGCCGTATCCGCATTGACGTTGTACACCCTTCCGTCCTTCTCGCTCCTGCCGAGCGGCGCCACAACCGGGACGAAGCCTGCATCGAGCATGTCCTCGAGGACACCGGGATTCACGCGCTCGATCTCACCGACGAGGCCCAGACGCTCATCCTTTGCGTGCACGGACAGCATCCTTCCATCGATGCCCGTGACTCCCACGGCCTTCGCCTCGTGCCCGGTCAACAGCCGAACGATGTCCGGATTCACGACGCCGGCGAGGATGGACTGGACCACCTCCAGCGTCTCCTCGTCGGTGACGCGAAGCCCATCGATCCAAGCGGTCTCGACGCCGGCCCGGCGAAGCGCCTTGGTGATCTGTGGTCCACCTCCATGAACGATGACCGGCCGAATCCCCACCGTCGAAAGAAGGGTGACGTCACCGGCGAAACTCTGCCGAAGGATCTCGTCGTCCATCGCGGAACCGCCGTACTTGATGACGACCGTCTTGCCGCGATACTCCTGGATGTACGGCATCGCCTCCATCAAGATCCTGGCCTTCGCCATCGTGACGGCGATCACCGGCCTCTCCACATTCGGTGCGCTGTGACCCGTGGCCATCAGGACCGCTCCCCGTTGAATCGCACATACTCCGGCGTCAGATCCGTAGTCAACACTTCCGCCCTGCCAGGACCATCCCCGATCCGCACCGAAACGGTGAAGTCGCCGCCGGTCAGACTGCCGGCAACCACCGCATCGTCGAAGGGCACGCCCGTGCCCGCGCTCGCGACCAGATACTCGCCAAAGAGGATTTCGACGCGCTCCGGATCGAATGCTGCATCCGAAACTCCGAGAGCGGCGACGATACGGCCCCAGTTCGGGTCGCCGCCGTAGAACGAAGCCCTCACCAGAGCGCTGTCCGCGATCGTCATACCTGCGTTGCGAGCCTCGGCATCGTCGACCGCTCCCGATACCCTGATCGTGACGACCCTCGATGCGCCTTCCGCGTCCTGAGCGATCTTCAACGCCAAGTCCTTGCATGCGTCCGCCAGCACTTCGCCGAATGCCTTGCTGCTCGGCCGCCGTCCGCTCGCCCCTGAAGCGAGAACGACCACGGTGTCATTGGTCGACGTGCAACCGTCGATGTTGACCGAATTGAACGACACGTCGACGGCCTCACGAAGAGCCGTCCCGAGTGTTGCGGGATCGATCTCTGCATCGGTCGTCAACACGGCGAGCATCGTCGCCATGTCGGGACGGAGCATGCCGGCACCCTTCGCCATCCCCCCGACGAGGTATCCCACGCCTTGACGCACCGTCTGCTTGGAGGCCGTGTCCGTGGTCATGATCGCCTCCGCTGCGAGGCCGGCGTGCCGATTGCTGCTGCCGCTCGTCGCAAGGAGACGAACGATGCCGTCACGCACGCGTTCGACGGGAAGCTGCGGTCCGATCGGTCCCGTCGAGCACGGCATCACGTCCTCCGGGCTGCACCCGAGAGCTTGTGCCACGGTGCGAGTGGTGGCGAGCGCCGCCTCCATTCCCGCGGTGCCCGTCGCTGCATTGGCACATCCCGAGTTCAGTAGAACGGCGCGAAGCCGACCATCTGCGACACGACGCCTCGCGAGGATGACCGGAGGTGCCGCCGTTCGCGATCTCGTGAAGACCGCTGCGGCGGGTACCGGAGCTTCTGCCATCACGATGGCCAGGTCCGGACCGCCGTTTCCCTTGATGCCGGCAGCAATCCCGCCGGCGCTGAAGCCAAGCGGCACGGTAACGCCGCTCATGGCATCCACCCTGCTCGTGGTAGTCCCGTGGCTTCGGGAAGACCGAACATCACGTTCGCCGCCTGGACGGCCTGTCCCGCAGCACCTTTGAGGAGGTTGTCGATCACCGACAACACCACCGCCTGATCCGTACGTTCATCGACGTACGCCGTGACCATGGCTCTGTTCGATCCGACGACCCAACGCGTCTGGGGGGCTTCCTGCACAACATCGATGAACTCAGTGTCACGATAGGTCTCCTCCAATCCACCGAGAAGATCACCCCGGGTCTGCGCCCGGGCAAGGGGAACGGTGCATGTCGCGAGGATGCCCCGCAGCATAGGCACCAGATGGGGTGTAAATGTCACCTTCATTGGCGTTCCTGTCGCCAATTCCAGGCCCATCTCTATCTCCGGCCTGTGGCGATGCCCGGCTACACCATATGCACGGACTCCTTCGTCGACTTCCCCGAACAGAAGGTCGGCCCGAAGGGCTCTTCCGGCGCCCGTCACGCCGGACAGGGCATTCACCACGATTCCCTCCGACGCGACCAGGCCGGCGCGCACCAGCGGTATCAACCCGATGAGCGCCGCGGTCGGATAGCAGCCGGGAGCCGCCACGAGACGCGAGCCCGTGACGTCGAAGAGTTCGGGCAGACCGTAGGTCCATGCGGGGAGAGACTTGGGAGCCGGATGCCGGGATCCGTACGCCAGTTCGTAACGCTCGCCCGTGTCCATACGGAAGTCACTCCCGAGATCCACGACCCTCGGTCCCCGCTTCGCCAGCTCCAGTCCGGGTCCGGCCGAGGCGCCGTGCGGCAGGGCCAGGAATGCCAGGTCGACCTCAGGTACGACCGCAGGGTCGACAGGGCCCAGCATGCGGTCCGGGTCGGCAAGATGTGGGTGCACATCCCCGAGCCTGCTCCCGGCTCGGCTATGCGCTCCAAGGTAGACGACCTCGAACTCCGGGTGGGTGTCGAGAAGGCGCACCAGTTCACCCCCTCCGTATCCGGAGGCCCCAAGAATCGCCACGGAGATCGATGGACCCGACATAAGGACAAGACTATACGTATGTATGTATTCTTATGCAATCAGCTTCCGCCCGCAGCTCTCTCGGTCGACCATTCCTTCACGAGCCGGTACGCCTCTTCCTCGGAGTAGGGACCATGCTCGATCCGGTATTCGGTGAGCATGCGTATCACGTCGCCGACAGCCGGCCCTGGCGGAATTCCCAGGAATCGCATCACATCGTTTCCGTCGATCGGAGGCCGGAGTGCGTCGAGCTCTTCTTTCTTGCGAAGCTCCGCTATTCGCTCCTCGAGTTCGTCGATTCGCTTCTGGATGGCCCTTGCTCGGGCAGCGTTGCGAGTGGTGATGTCGCATCGCACCAACTGGTTGAGGTCTTCCAGCAGAGGTCCGGCATCACGAACGTATCTACGCACGGCCGAGTCCGTCCATCCCATCTTGAAGGTGTGCGGCCGCAGGTGAAGAAAGATCAGACGCGAGACATTCTCGACCTCGCTTTTCTTGAACCGCAGCTCCTGCAGGCGCTCTCTCGCCATTCGAGCGCCGACGACCTCGTGGTGATGAAACGTCACGCCACCGTCGCCGAACTCTCTCGTTTGCGGCTTGCCGACGTCGTGTAACAACGCGGCGAGCCGGAGTTCCAACTTCGGTTCGCATTTATCGACGACGGCGAGCGTGTGCGCGAGGACATCTTTGTGGCGATGGAGAGGATCTCGTGCCGCCGCGAGCGCGGCGACCTCTGGCAGGAACTCCCCAGCGAGGCCACTGGTCACCATCGCTGCGAGAGCCTCCCCGGGCTTCGGAGCCACCAGGAGTCGTGAAAGCTCGTCGCGGATCCGCTCGGCAGAAATGATCTCCAATCTCCCGTGCATCCGAGTGACCGCTCCGAGCGCGCTCTCGGACGGTTCGAACCCAAGCGTGGCCATGAACCTGAAGAGCCGCAGCATCCGCAACGGATCATCCGAGAAAGAGATCTCCGGTCCCAACGGTGTCCGCAACACCCCCCGGTGCAGGTCGGCCAAGCCTCCGTGCGGATCGATCATCTCCGGATCCGGCAGCAGCTTGAGTGCGACGGCATTCACCGTGAAGTCTCGTCGTGAGAGATCCGTCTCGAGGTCTTCGGAGAACTCCACCCTCGGTTTGCGGCTCTGGTCCCGGTATACCTCGCGACGAAACGTGGTGATCTCATGTGTCACGCCCCCCTTGACCACGCCGATGGTCCCAAACGCCTCCCCGACGGTGAACGTCGAGTCCGCCCACCCTTTCACGATTTCGAGGATCTGGTCCGGTCGAGCATCGGTGGCGAAATCGAGATCGGTGTGCTCACGTCCGAGTAACAGGTCTCGCACCGAACCCCCGACCAGATACAGGCGAAACCCCGCCTCCATGAAGCGCTGCGAGATCTGGTGCGGAGTCCGATCTGTGTCGAGGAACCAGCTGAGACGTTCCGGAATCATCGCGTGCAGGATAGGCGGGAGGCGCACGATCGCCGCCCCCCGCCTCGCTCCCTACTCCATCATTACGCCCGGATGAGGCCCAACTGTTCGATTTGCACACGAAAATCGTGCGGGTTGCTTGCCGAGCCGACCGCTTCCTGATAGCTGATCATGTCCTTCTTGAACAACTCGAGAATCGCCTGATCGAACGATTGCATGCCGTAGAAGTCTCCCTCTTTGATCACGTCGGCGAGCGTATGCGTGCTCTTCTCATCGACAATGCGATCAAAGACCCGAGCATTCATCGTCAACACCTCGACCGCGGGGACTCGCCCGTGCCCGTCGGCCCGGTCGAGAAGGCGCATGCTGACGACGCCGCGCAATGTTCCCGCGATGAGGAGTCGTATCTGCTTCTGCTGGTACGGTGGAAAGAAGTCGACAATGCGACTGATCGTCTCCGTCGCGTCGATCGTATGCAGTGACGACAGCACCAGATGTCCGGTCTCGGCGGCCTTCAGCGCCGCGCGGACCGTCTCGGCATCCCTCATCTCACCGATCATGATGATGTCGGGGTCTTGCCGCAAAACGCGTTTCAGCGCCTCTGCGAAATCGTCGGTGTCCACACCTATCTCACGTTGGGAAACCATGCCCAGTTTGTCCGAGTGCAACACTTCGATCGGATCTTCGATCGTCAGGATATTGACCCGCTTCGTCGAGTTGATGTGGTCGATCATTGCGGCCAACGTTGTCGTTTTGCCGGAGCCGGTCGGTCCCGTAACGAGCACAAGGCCTCGAGGCTCCGAGGCCAGCTTCTCCAGCACGGGCGGCAGCCCGAGCTCCTCGAAGCCGGGACTCTCCGACAGCACCCTGCGAATGACGACCGAGACCGATCCACGCTGTCGGTACACATTGACCCTGAACCTTCCGAGTCTCGACTTGCCATACGCGAAGTCGGCTTCCCCCGTGGCTCGAAACTCCTCTGCAGCCCGATCGCTGAACACCGCCTCTGCGAAGGCTTCCGTGTCCGGAGGAGTCAGTGTCGGCAGACTCGTAGGATGCAACTCTCCATCGATGCGCATCACCGGGGGAGATCCGACCTTCAAGTGAAGATCGGAAGCGTCCACTTCTCGCATTCTTGCCAACAACTCATCGATCGGTACGGCCATGCTCACTTCCTCGAACCACGCACCATCAGGTATCGGCAGTGCTCCGCGTTCCTTGACCTCCTTGACCCCAGTGCCCGTCACAGTTTCCAGTACGGTCGCTGCGCCTCCATGAGTAGATCCAGGATCCTCCACGCTCCGTCCGGCGATTGCAGGTGCTCACTTGAAAGAGGGGGCTCACCGGCAAGCCCGGCGATGGTCGCCGTCACCGACCGTTCCATCGCCGCGAGGTTGTACCCGCCCTCCAAGAAGAGGATCAGCCGCCGGTCGGGAGACGCTGCACGGACCGCCGACGCCATCATCTGGTAGTCGCTCTCGAGGAGTGATGCCTCCCCTATCGGATCTTCGCGATGGCCGTCATAGCCGGCACTGATCAGCACCCAGTCGGGCTCGAACTGTTCGAGGATCGGGATCACGGCCCGTGTAAATGCTTCGGAGTACACATCTCCCGCCGTGTGCACCGGCACCGATATGTTCACGGTCGTCCCCGCTCCAGGGCCTACCCCGACCTCTTCGACCCATCCGGTTCCCGGGTAGAAAGGGAACTGGTGCAATGACACATACAAGACACCCGGGTCCATCAAGAAGGCATCCTGTGTTGCATTGCCGTGATGAATATCCCAATCGACGATCGCGACGCGCTCTCCTTCGTCGGCAAGCATGCGGGCTGTGATCGCAATGTTGTTGAACAGGCAGAATCCCATCGCTCTGTCTGCAAGTGCATGATGTCCCGGCGGTCGAATGGCGAGGAAGGCCACCTCCGCATCCCCTGTACGCAGCCGTTCCACGGCGGCAGGACCTGCCCCGGCAGCTCGTAACGCAGCCTCCCAACTCCCCGGCCCCGCCGGTGTGTCCGGATCCAACTCCACCCGGCCATCCATCGAGGTCCTGCGCACCATCTCGATGTAGTCCGGTCGGTGTACGGCGCGGAGCGCAACGGGGTCGATCATCGGCGAATCCATTCCCACCACTTCCAGACGGCCCGACTGCACCCCGCGAATGACCGCAGCCAGTCGCTCCGACCGTTCCGGATGCCATGGTCCCGTATCGTGTCGAAGCATCGCTTCGTGGGTGACCAGCAACACTCGCATCCCCCTACTTTGGCAGACGCGATGACGATCACAGTACGATTCGCCCATGACTGGGAGCCACGATGCGACACACTGGTGAGTGGCCCGGAAGCATCATCTTGCGTCATGGCCTGTCGAAGGCCACTGCTCGGCCATGGAACAGGGATGTCCCGGACGCTCATCTCACCCTGATACGAGGCACGGCGGGCTTCCTCGCGGAATGCGCCAATCATCTCCAGGCAATGGGCATTCCTGCTGTCGCGTCATCACCGCTGCCGCCATCCGCGGCTCGCCTGTGGAAAGAAGCCGGGTATCAGCCATTCAAGCGTCTCGACGTATTCGGCAGAAGACTCGAGGGAGATTTCCCGGACCCCGCCATCGCAGTCACTGCGGAACGAACACCAGACTGGGATGCCGTCGAGCGAGTCGATCGAGATTCCTTCGAACCCTTCTGGCGTCTGGACACCGGCGGGCTTCAAGACGCGTTCACAGCCACTCCCCGCTCCGTGTTGCTGACGGCCGGCGCTCCGGACCTGCTCGGATTCTCCATCGTCGGAGTCGGTTCGATCGCCGGCTATCTCCAGCGAATCGCCGTAACCCCCGCTGCGCAGGGGCATGGCCTGGGCCGCTCACTCGTTCGAGCTTCCATGCGCTGGGCTCACCACCACGGCGCCAAGGAGATGCTGCTCAATGCTCTGCCCAACAACGAGACCGCTTCCGGTCTGTACATCAACGAGGGGTTCTCTCAACTCGACGACCACCTCCACATCCTTCGAAAGGCTTGACACAACCACATGATCCGAGTCGTGATCGACTCCACCTGCGACTTCCCCCAGGAGATCGTCGTCATCAGCCCCTCCTCACAACGCTCCGTCACCTATCCGGCGCCGCGCGTGGCTTCAGGACAGATGACGTCCATACCCGTCCGGGTCATCGATTCGAAGAGTTCGACGACCGGCTTGGGATTCCGGACACCCGAAGCCGCTCGGGCCGCCGCGAGTGGGGGCGATCTCGCCCAGGTGGACGATGCAGCCCCGGATGCGGTGCCAAAGACGAAGCTCTTCGCAACGGCCCTCCGGATCAAGACCGATGATCGAACCCGCCGAAGGAGTGGTGGTTCCTGCCCACCGGGTCCGAACGCGTGCAAAGGCCCTGGCCACCGTTGTGGATCGAACCGTCGACATCGGTGTAAGCCTTGAAGAGGCGGCCATCCTCCACGCGGATGTCCGAGAGGAAGCAAAGCGTCTCGCCGCCCGACCGGAGGCCTCCTCTCCCGTCTCCATCGCGGAGATCGGCCCGGTCATCGGAACACACTCCGGACCCGGAACCATCGGAGCCGCGTATCGGGTCCGCCGTGTTCCGCTCTACACGTAGGATCGCCATGAATGGCGAGGTTGGTATCCGAGAACCGCCCGGGCCTTGTCGATCGACAGCAGCGTCTCGAACCCTTCGACCGGCCGTGTGAACGGCACGTCGGGGAACATGGCCTCCATCAGCGACCGGCTCGATCGGTTCATGCACGTATCCGCCGCCGCCACGAGGAATGCCTGCGCTCCTGCAACCTCGGATTCCAGCGCCAGGCGTGTCGCCTGTGCAACGTCACGCGCATCCACGTACCCCCACAGGTTCCACGCTCGAAGACTCGGATCATCCCAGAAGCCGGGGAACCGTTCGTAGTCGGATTCCATCATCACGTTCGAGTAGCGAAGCGCAACATACGGTATGCCCGACCACCGGTTGAACTGGGTGGCCATCTCTTCGCCGACCAACTTGGCCAGCGCGTAGTGGAACTCGGGCAGCCGCGGGTGCCGTTCGTCGATTGGCACATATCGAGGCTTCTCTCGCTCAAACGGTATGCCGATGAGTGTTTCGCTCGACGCCCACACGACCCGCTGCACACCCAGCATCGCCGATGCGGAGAACACGTTGTAGGTACTCATCGTGTTGATACGGAAGGTCTCCCCATCCGGCAGGACGTTCGGAGCGGGAATCGCTGCCAGGTGCACAACGCCGTCGGCGCCCCCCAGGGCTTCAATGGTCTGGCCCAGGTCGGTCAGATCGGCCACCAAGGTAGGCGCATCGGGATCCAGAGACGCCATCCGGTCCACATTGAGGACTTCGTAATCGTGATCGACAAGTTCCTGAACGACGTGTACGCCTGCCTTCCCGCTCCCACCGGTAACTACGATCTTCATATGGGCATCCTTCCTCGATGCTCTTCCTCGTCCGACATTAGGAGGCTCGCTTCGCTCGCGGTACCGAGTACCGCCGTGCAGCACCGACCCAAGACGACGGGGCGAGCGCAACGGCCAGGACTTGGCTGCCTCACAACGGGCGCCCCACCCTCTCGGGAGAATCCGTGCAAGGGCGCCCTTGCCATATACTGTTTGCCTGTAGGGTTCCCGCTGCAGGAGGCGACATGCCACCGCCGCTTCCAGATCGCTATCGGCTCGAGCAGAGACTCGGTCGTGACGGCGATATCGAGGAATGGCTGGCGACCGACACGCTGCTCGATCGACCGGTTCTTATTCGGGCTCTGGGGCCAGAGACCACGTCCAGTCGCAGAGAGCAGTTCGTGATGTCGCTGCGTGGGGTCTCCGGTGTAGCGCACATGCATCTTGCGAACGTATACACGGCCGCGCAAGTCGAGGGAGGTGCCTACTCCGTGACCGAGTGGACCGGCGGAGTCACCATGCAGGATCGCCTCAACGGCGGCGAGACCATGACGCCCGAGGAGTTCATCACCAACGCCGCCGGTCTGGCCGGTGCTTTGGCGGCAATGCATCGAGCCTCCGTACTGCACGGGATGATCGACCCTTCTGCCGTCAGGTTCTCCAAGGCACATCCCGCCAAACTCGGCGCTTTCGGGCGACTACCGACCTCGACCGATGCCGCTGCCGACGTCGCGGCGCTGGCCGACACACTCCAGATCTGCTTGACCGGCGACACGGCCGCGTTCGCGCCGCCATCGCAACTCGTCGACGGAGTCTCGCCAACGGTCGACGAGGCGCTTGCAGAGGCACGATCCGGCGTCCTCGATGCTCGAGGGCTCGCTGCCGCTCTGCAGGCCGCGCCAAACGTGCCGAAGGCTCCCGAGCGCTCCAGTGGCTGGACCTGGCGCTGGCTGACACCCGCCTTCCTACTGCTCGCCCTGGCCGCCGGTCTCGTCACCCTCGGCCTTCTTCTCTCCTCCGGATCCGATTCGCCCGCGTTGTTCCCTGCACGGCCGCCGACGTCGACGACACCTGCCACGATTCTCCCCCCGATGACCACGACTTCCACGACGACCCCCCACTCGACTTCGGCTGTCTCCATCATCAAAACCCTCGTGATCGATCCCTACGGTGACAACGTGGAACACGATCGCAGCCTTCCCCTACTCACCGATGGGGACATCACGACGTCATGGAGAACCGAGCGTTACTACGATCCCCTTCCGCTCATCAAGAAGGGGGTGGGTGTCGCCTTTGTGGTGACCGGTACCCCGGCCACCTTCCGGGCCAAGGCAGTGAGCGATGGCACCACCTACAGTTTGCTGTGGGCCCAGGAAATCCCGACTGATTTCTCCGGATGGACCCGGATCGCCGGTGGCACCGTTGCCGGCGAGAGCATCTCCCTCCAACTCCCCCGCCGCACCGGAGGTCTCTGGTTGCTCTGGCTGACCGAGCTGCCCCAGCAGGACGATGGCTACTTCACATCGATCGGCGAAATCGAGTTCGGCTCATGAACAGTGATCAGGTGCTCCTGGATCGCTTCCTGGCCGGAGACCATCGTGCATTCGACGAATTGATGTTGCGTCATGAGGATCGTGTCTTCGGTCTCGGCCTCCGCATGCTCGGCAACCGAGACGATGCCCTCGAGGCAACCCAGGAGACCTTCCTCACCGTCTTCCGTAAAGCCCATCAGTTCTCGGGTCGTTCAACATTCGGAACGTGGCTGTACCGAGTGGCCATGAACACCTGCTACGACCGTCTTCGCAAGGCCAAGCGCAGACGAACGGTTCCCCTGCCGGAATCCTCGGATCCTCCCGACCTGGCCTCGCAAGACGCTCTCGTCTCTGCCGAGCTTCGTCCCGACCTCCTGGAGGCGCTCGCATCCCTGCCACCTCAGTTCCGGGCAGCGGTCGTGTTTGTCGACCTCGAAGACCTTTCCCTCGATGAAGTTGCGCAAATCCTCCAGGTGCCGACCGGCACCGTGAAATCGCGCGTCCACCGGGGCAGAAAACTCCTCGCGGAGACACTCCGGAACTTTCACGATGTCTCCGCGCATCAAAAGGACGATGACTATGCATGATCACGACATCGAACGCGTTGCAGCCGTCGCCGAAGGCCGGCTCGCCGGAAGTGATCTCGTCGCTGCCGAGGCCGCCATCGCCTCCTGCGAACACTGCTCCCGCGACCTCGAAGATCAACGCCAGGCGCTCACCTTCATGCGCCAGGCGGTGAAACCTGCAATGACAGAGATCGAGCGGGCCTCACTTCATCGAGCCATCCGCCGTGCCACCACACCCAAGCCATCACGTTGGCTGCGCCTCGCTCCCGCTTTTGCCGCAGCAGCAGCTCTTGTGATGGTGGTGGGTGTCGCCTCCCTGCTCGGTCGCGGAGGCAGTGTCACTAGCGAGAGTGCCGCCCCCACAATCGCCGTCTCGACCACGGCGGCCGCCACCAAGGGCGCCGAAGATTCCATCACCTCGCAGGAGAGCGCTCGAGACCTCGGCGTTGCCCCCGCCCCGGCGGCGTTCACCTCCGATCTGCGCGAACTCGCCAACCGTCTTCGCGCCGAAAGCTCCCGGTCCACTCCTGAATCTTCCCCCCTCCAGGAGCATGTCTGTGACGCGCAAGCATTACAGGAAGCGACCCGACCCGCCGTCGCCGTCGCCTACGTCACGGTCGATGATCGTGACGCACTGCTCTACGTCTATCCGAGAACCGCCCTGATTTTCGACGCCGACACCTGCGCCTTGATCCAACGCATCCCAACGCCATAACGAGATCCGATCGTCTCGGTCGAGAATCTCTCCGAACCCTGGGCTCACGGATGCCCACAGGGTCGCTACGTGCCTTGGGTTCGCTGGTGCGGCTATCCTCAGTGGCTCTATGAACGACATGGCCACACGCTTCGCGGACCTCCTCGAGACTGTTGCCACGAAGATCCGCTCCCTCACGGTCGATCGGCTCGCGCGGGGCATTCGCATCGCCACGGCGGGTCTCGTGGCATTCGTTTTGGCCCTACTGGCGGTCATCTATCTGATCGTGGCGATCTTTCGCGTCGTCGCCGTCCCCTTGACGATGGAAGGCGCCTACGCGGCATTCGGTGGACTATTCCTTGCCGCCGGAGTGTTCGTGTGGTTGAAGCGCAACCCCAAGGACGACAATGACTGAAGAGATCATCATCATCGGATCGGGCCCGGCCGGGCTCACCGCGGCCCTCTACGCCGCCAGGGGAGGTAATGCTCCCCTCGTCCTGGAGGGAAGCCAGGCAGGCGGACAACTCATGCTCACCACCGAGGTCGAGAACTTTCCCGGCTTCCCCGACGGGCTGCTTGGACCCGAGCTCATGGATCGTATGCGCAAACAGGCCGAGCGCTTTGGTGCGCGCATGGTCACTTCCGATGTCTCGAAGGTCGATTTCACGACTTCACCCTTCAAGGTTTGGGCCGGCGCCGATGAGTATTCGGCCAGGTCCGTGATCGTATCCACCGGCGCCTCGGCCAAGTGGTTGGGGATTCCTGGTGAGGATCGCCTCGTCGGTCGCGGTGTTTCCTCGTGCGCGACGTGTGACGGCTTCTTTTTCCGGGACCAGGAGATCATCGTGGTCGGTGGCGGGGATACGGCCATGGAGGAAGCCCTCTTCTTGACCACGTTTGCTTCGACGGTCCATATCGTGCATCGGCGCGACGCTTTTCGCGCTTCTGCGGTCATGACGGAACGGGCACTGGCACATCCCAAGATCAACGTCATCTGGGATACGGTGCTCGAAGAAGTGCTCGGTGAAGATGAAGTCGACGCCGTGCGCCTTCGTAACGTCAAGACCGGTGCGGTGACCGAGATGCGGATCAGTGGCGTGTTCGTTGCGATCGGCCACGAGCCCAACACGGGTCTCTTCAGGGGACAGCTCGAGATGGACGAGGTCGGCTATCTCTCCCTGACCGGTCCCGCTTCCACACAGACGTCCACCTCCGGCGTGTTCGCAGCCGGCGATGTCGCCGATTCTCTCTATCGTCAGGCGATCACAGCGGCCGGGACAGGAGCACGAGCCGCCATCGACGCCCGCCGGTGGCTTGAAACACAGGAATGAACTCGAACCGCCCGAGGTTCTACGACACGATCCGAGGAGGCGCCTCTTGGCCGAACACACCCTGACCGTCACTGCCGACAATTTCGCCGAAGTCATCGATGCGGACACTCCGATCCTGGTGGATTTCTGGGCCGAGTGGTGCGGGCCCTGCCGCATGGTTGCACCGGTTCTCGATGAGATAGCGAGCGAGTATCCCGGGAAGATCACCATCGGCAAGCTGAACGTCGACGAGAACCCTTCCCTCGCGGCGGCCTACGACGTCATGAGCATCCCTACGATGATTCTCTTTCATCAGGGGAAAGAGCAGCGACGTATCGTCGGTGCTCGACCAAAGCACGCAATGGTGGCCGAACTCGCGCAATTCCTCGGGTGAGGTCCTGCCGCTGCGTCAACCGATGCAGCGGCGACCGTGGTGGCCTGTAACTGCCCGAAGCCTTGGCGCGCGATGTGGATGGATACTCGACTCCCCTCCAGCTCGCCCGACACTCGAACTCCGCTGCCGAGTACCTTCTTTCGCGTGAATCTGCAACGATGAGGGCCATGAGGCTCTACCGTCTCGGCTCATCAGGAGCGCCTATTCGCGACATCCAGATCCGACTCGGCGCGCTCGGTTTTCCTTGCAGCGACGACCCTCCCGGCGAGTTCCGCGAGGCTACACGAGCAGCCGTGATCTCCTTCCAATCAGAGCGTGGCCTCCCTGCAGACGGGATCATCGGACAGGACACGTGGCGGGCCCTCTACGAGGCCGGATACAAGCTCGGGGACCGACTCCTCTACAACAAACGGCCCATGTTTCGAGGTGACGACGTCGCGGAGCTCCAGCGGCGACTCAATGCCCTCGGTTTCGATGCGGGCAAGGTCGACGGCATCTTCGGTCCCAACACGGTTCGTGCAGTGCTCGAATTCCAGCAGAACCGATGGCTCTCCGAAGATGGTGTCGCAGGACCCGAGATCGTCGCCGAACTCGATCTCGTGTCCAAAGCCACACGAAAGACCGGACGGGAGGCGATCCGCGAGCGAGAGTGGCTCCGCGGTCTCCCCCGCTCGATCGCAGGAGCCCGGGTCTTCATCGACGCTGCCTGCGGGCTGGATGAAGAGGCGCGGGCCACGTGGGATGCAGCCGTCGCGGTGGCAACAGTCATCCAGGAACTGGGAGCCATCCCTCTGCTCGCGCGCAGTGCCGATGCCAGACCACCTGAGAGAATCCGAGCCCTACGCGCGAATCGTCTGGGAGCGGACCTGATCGTCGGCTTCCGGTTCCCTGCAGGCACGGGCCCGCTCGTCACCTTCTTCGCATCGTCGAAGAGCCACAGTGAGGCAGGTGCCGCTCTCGCAGCACACCTCGGCGCAGAGCTTTCCTTGCCTGTCGACGGACGCGCCCAGTCGCTTCTCAAGGAGACCCGCGCTCCCGCCGTCGTCATCTGTCACCTCTCCCCCGACGCGGAACTTGGAACCTTGGTGGCACGAGCACTCTCCTCATTCTTCTCCCACGCAAGAGATCTCGCCGATGAGTGATCAGGAGGGGAGTTCGTTTCCGGCCATTACGTCACGTGACGCTATTGTGCCCGACACGGGCGGCAGCTCGATGTCGCCAGATCCCCTTCGCTCGCACGTCTTCAGAGGAGGTCTTTGAAGATTCGCTCCAAGTCGTCCAATGAGGAGAACTCTATGGAGATCTTCCCCTTCTTCTTCGCGCCGTATCGGATATGGACCGGAGCCCCGAGAGAATCTTGAAGCCGCTCTTCGAGAGCGATGATTGCCGCCGGCCGCGGAACCTTGGCCGTTCTCGCCTTTTCTCCCGTACGATTACGTGCTCGTACCGCATCCTCGACCTGTCGAACCGACCAACCTTCCTCGGCCGCCTTCCGAGCCACATGTTCGCAGAACGCCCTATCCTCCAACCCGAGGAGAGCTCGTGCGTGTCCACCGCTCAGCAGGCCCCGCTCCAGCATCCCTTGGATGGACGCAGGCAATTGCAGCAGCCGCAGAATGTTCGTCACGGCCGATCTGGATTTGCCGACTCTCCTTCCGACTTCCTCGTGCGTCAAGGAGAAGTCGTCCAGTAGTTGCTGATAGGCAGCCGCTTCCTCGAGCACCGAGAGATCCTCGCGTTGCAGATTCTCGATCAACGCCTCCGTCAGGAGTTTGTCGTCTTCGCCTTGTCTGATGATTACCGGCAACTCGGAGAGGCCCACCTTCCGGGCGGCGCGCAGCCTTCTCTCGCCTGCGACCAGGGTGTAGACACCATCGTCGTCTTCATTCACGATCACCGGTTGCAGTAGCCCTACCTCCTGGATAGAGGCGGCGAGAGAGGCCAGCGCCTCTTCGTCGAAGTGCTCTCTCGGCTGGCGCGGATTCGGCCGTATCTTCTCAATCGGAACGATCGAGAATGTCCGCTCGGTCTTTGGAATCAGGGCTTCGAGGCCTCGACCAAGACCACTTTTTCTACTCGGCATTCTCACCTCCCTGATGGCGATCGATGAACTCCCTCCCCAATTGTCGGTAAGCGATGGCGCCACGGCTCATGGGATCGAATGCTTCGATCGGTTGCCCGTACGAAGGCGCCTCGGACAGTCGCACCGACCTTGGGATCACGGTCCGATAGGCGATCTCTCCAAAGAACTCTCGGACCTGCGCAACGACGTCCGCAGAGAGATTCGTCCTCCCGTCATACATGGTCAGCACAACACCGCCGATTCCCAGTTCCGGGTTGAGGTTTCCACTGACCAGTTCGATGTTTTGCATCAACTGGCTCAGGCCTTCCAGAGCGTAGTACTCACATTGAATCGGTATGAGTACCTCGTCCGCTGCAGCAAGTGCATTCACGGTGAGAAGCCCCAGGGACGGTGGACAATCCATGAGTACGAAGTCGTACTCATCGTCCATATCTCTCAGCGCGTTCCGGAGCCGAAGTTCTCTCGAGAACATCGAGACCAGCTCGATCTCTGCACCGGCGAGATCGATTGTGGCGGGAACAACGAACAGGTCTCGGTAGCTCGTTCCTTCGACGGCATCCTCGATTGCAGCTCCGCCGATCAGAACGTCGTATGTGGATACTCTCACCGCCCCGCGGTCCAAACCGAACCCCGACGTGGCGTTTCCTTGCGGATCCAGGTCCACGACCAGAATGCGTTTCCCCCGAAACGAAAGTGTTGCAGCAAGGTTGATCGCGGTGGTGGACTTGCCCACGCCGCCCTTCTGGTTGGTGATGGCAACGATTGTTGTGTGTCTATTGGTCTCCACACTGCTGCATGATAAGCAGCCATCCTGAAGGGTCAAGGACCGGTACCTGCACGACACGCCCACCCAGATGTCTCCATCCCGGATCGGCCGTACGGCGATGCGCCAATCCGATGACCCCTTTCCCTCCTGGCACCAGCACATTCCCCATGACCCGCACTGCCTCACGAGGACCGAGCACCGCCCGCATCACGACGCCCTCGCACGCCCGCTGCTCCCGTATGTCACCAGCGATCGCCTCCACGTTGCCCAGTCCCAGGACCCGAATGGCTCTTCTCAACAACCGCACGCGCTTGACCGACCGGTCCAGCAAGGTCACCGTGGTTTGTGGGAACGCTATCGCGAGTGGAATACCCGGCAGTCCCGCTCCCGAGCCCGCATCCATCAGCCGTCCCGGTGGCGGATCGCCCGCCCATCCAACGGAGAAACTCAGGCTGTCAACGATATGCCGGGTCCAGATCCGCTTCTCTTCGCCGGGGGAGAGGAGGCCCGCAGGTATCGCCTCTTCGGAGAGCCATCGTTCAAACTCTCTCAGAACCTCCCACTGCTCCGCACAAAGATCGACCCTCAACCACTTGCTGATCTGTGGTTGAGGGTCGGGTTTCACGTGAAACTCGAGGGTTCAGTCCTTCGGCGACAAGACGACCGAACGATGTGGCTCTTCGCCTTCGGAGTACGTCTGCACTCCCTCGATATCAGCCACGGCGTCGTGGATCACTTTTCGCTCGCCCGCATTCATGGGCTCGAGCATGATCTCGGACTGTTCCTCGATCACCTGTTCTGCAAGTCGGCGCGCGTAAATACGCAACGCCTCCTTGCGTCGCTCTTGGTAACCACCGATATCCAGCCGGATCCGGGCAGATTCCCGCGTCTTTCGCTGGATCACGGTCTTGCACAGCTCGTGGATTGCCTGGAGAACCGTCCCGTGGGGGCCGATCAGCGCTTCTGCCTGGCTTCCAGCGACATCCGCATAGATGATGTCATCCTCGACCCTCGTCGTGACCTCGCCTTCCAACCCGAACGCTTCCAGCAATCCGCGCAAGAAGGACCCAACAACCTCAGCCTGCTCCTCACGCACTTTCTTGCCCTCCTCGCCGGATGGTTCTTGCCGCTTCTGCTCTTTCTGCGGCCTCTTCTGCTCTTTCTTCTGCGATCTCTTCTGCTGCTTCTGCGGCCTCTTCTGCTCTTTCGGACGCTCAGCTTCGTCGTTGCTCTCTGGCTTCCTGCCACGTTGGTTACCGGGCTTCGCGTTCTTCGAGCGCCGGCGCCGACGTTTCGGCTTCGCCTGCACTCTGACTATGGCGTCCTTACGGCCCAGACCAAGGAAGCCACGCTCGGCGTCCTGCAGAACTTCAATGTTCGCTTGATCAGGGGAGGCCAACCCCAGTTCTTCCACCGCTGCCTGGACGGCGAGTTCGACCGTCGGTCCTCTGACCTCGACCCATTCCACGATTACTTCCTCCTCCGACGCTTACGCTTCTTCCGAGACCCCTGGTGTTTCCCCTCGGGCTTCTCCTCAACCTCCTGCTCCTCCACCTTCGGAGCTGCGGGTCGACCGTCGAGTCTGAAGATCAGTGACTGTTGGCCAATACGAAACAGGTTGGAGGTCACGAAATAGAGATTGAGGCCCGCCGGAAAACTGAACGAGAAGACACCGAAAAGCAGCGGCATCATCTTCGTCATCATTTGCGCCTGTTGCCCTGCTCCGTCGGACGAGGCCGGCATGGCTTGCTTTGACTGGATCCAACCGGAGCCGATGACCAGGAGCACCACCAACAGGTAGGGGATTGCTCCGATCCAGCCGGACGAGAGCGCATCTTTCGGTGTCACACCGAGATCCATACCCAAGAATGAAGGAAGTCCCGCCTGGAGAGCATGGATAATATTGGATCCTTCTGGCATGAACTTCTCGGGGCTCCGGAGGAGTCGAAACAACCCAAACCAGATCGGCATCTGGACCAGCATCGGAAGCACACACCCGGCAGGGCTCACACCCTTCTCCTTGTAGAGGGCCATCATCGCCTTGTTCAGCAACTCCGGCTCTTCCTTGTGCTTCTTCTGTAGTTTCTTGACTTCCGGCTGAATCTCCTGCATCGCTCGTGTAGACCGAGTCTGTTTCAGCGTCAACGGGAACAGAATCAGGTTGATCAACAACGTCAGGAAGATAATGGAAATCCCATAGTTCGGGATCACGTCGTAGAACAGGCTCATGGGGAGCCCGATCATGCGCGCAAGTGAATCCAACATCAGCCGTCGCCTCGGGACGGAACCGGGTCATAGCCGGTCTCGTGAAGAGGATGGCAGCGAGCAATGCGTCTGCACGCCATCCAGCCGCCCTTGAGTGCTCCGAAGCGTCCCACCGCCTCCAACGCGTATTGCGAACACGTCGGCGTATAGCGACAACTCTTCCCGAGCGCAGGTGAGAGCAGGCGCCGATACGCCCGAATCGCCGCTCGCACGACGAGTGCCGCGGGCCCACGAACCTCTTCACTCACGTAGGGATTCCTCCTCCACGGCAGCCTCCAGCCACCGTACCAAGACCTCGAAAGGTGCCTCCAGAACTTCCTTGGAAGCGATCACAATGTAGCTTCCTTTTCGCAACGGTAGACAATCGAGTGCCGCCCGTATCCGTCGCCTCGCCCGATTGCGTTGTACCGCACCGCCCACCTTCTTCCTGCTCGCCACGATGCCCACGGCCGCCACCTCGTCGTACGCGCGGCCGCGCACGACGGTGACGCCTCCTCGGCGTCGCCGCACACCTGTGCCGAACACGTCGGCAAAACGTTTACGGCCTCGAAGAGGGAGGTAGCGACGGCCGCTACGCGGAGAGGCGCTGCCGGCCTTTGCGCCGGCGGCGCTCGAGGACGGCACGGCCTCCTCGGGTTCGGAGGCGTGCGCGAAACCCATGCTTTCGTTTTCTGCGTCGAACATTCGGCTGGTACGTGCGTTTCATGATGAATCCAAAGAGGTGTGGGAGTGCGCTGAGAGGTTACGAGTGGGTATCATCGTTGTCAAAGGACCACAACGGCCTCGTTGTGGAAAACGCGAAGTTTTTCCTCAGGTCGCGAAATCCGGTTTCCTGCTCGACGGCGTCATCCGGCCATCTTCTCCGGCCATCTTCTCCGATCATAATGGGAGGATAAGCAGGCGATTGGCAGGTCTTGTCGGTGTCGAGAAGGTCCCGCAGCGCCACTTTTGTCACTCTTGAGCAAGCGGGTGGGTGTCCATATACTCGCTGCTCGCCGGAGGCTTTTGGCCCGCCTCACTTCCCCGAGGGGGCTTCCGAACCGCTGTGACCCGGTAAGAAGTTGAAACTCGGAACTGCCCTCGGGGTCAATGTTCTCCACATCCTGTGGATAGTTCTGTGGATCGGTAGAGACAAGGAGGTGAAACGTGGCGGAAGCACAATCGTCGACATGGGATGGAGAGACCCTCGAGTCTGCCCTGCGCGCCAGGGTCAGCCCTGTCACCTGGCAAACATGGTTTGCGCATCTGACCTACCACTTCGCCGACGACCGCCTTCGTGTCGTCGCGCCCAGTGAGTTCCACGTCCGTTGGGTGCGTGAGAAACACGCTGTGATCCTGAACGAGGCAGCCCAGGCGGTGTTCGGTCCTCAAGTCTCCGTTTCGTTCTCCGTCGACACGTCCGAACACGCCGCGAGCCAGGACTGGGAAGAAGAGGAACCCACCACCCAGGCGAAGACGCCGGTTCCCAAACAACAGAGTTTCCTGGGAGCCAAGTACACCTTCGACAACTTCGTCGTCGGCCAATCCAATCGTTTTGCACACGCCGCCGCCATGGCCGTGGCCGAGCGCCCGGGCATGCACTACAACCCTCTGTTCATCTATGCGGGTGCAGGACTCGGCAAGACACATCTGCTCCGAGCGGTTGGACATCAATACCACGAGCTCAATCCCGACAGCGTCGTACGCTACATGACCTCGGAGGGCTTCTTCAACGAGTTCATCGACGGTATCCGCCGCAAGCGTATGGACGAGTTCAAGAGCCGCTACAGAACGACGAACGTCCTCCTGCTGGACGACGTCCAGTTCTTCGAAGGTAAAGAACAAATTCTGGAAGAGTTCTTCCATACCTTCAACTCCCTGTACGAGTCGGGAAAACAGATGGTGTTCAGTTGTGACCGCCACCCAAAGCAGCTCTCCACACTGGAGGACCGTATTCGGAGTCGCTTCGAATGGGGGCTTCTGACCGATATCCAGCCTCCGGATGTGGAGACGCGACTCGCCATCCTCCGCAAGAACGCCGAATACGCACCTCTTCCCGTCCCGGAAGAAGTTCTACATTTCATCGCCCAACACGTACGCGCCAATATCCGCGAGCTCGAAGGAGCCCTTACGCGTGTAACCGCGTATGCGGCACTCACCGACCAACAGATCAGGCTCGAGATCGCTCGCGACGTCCTGCAAGATCTGACTCCCGAGGGCATGCCTCGACCTATCACGGCCGACGAGATCATTGCCACCACCGCGGCCGCCTACGGCTTTGCCGTCACCGACCTCCGTAGCCCCAGTCGCAAACAACCCCTTGTCCGTTCCCGACAAGTTGCGATGTACCTCTGCCGCGAACTGACCGATCTCTCCCTTCCCAAGATCGGCGCCCTATTCGGCGGTAGAGATCACACGACCGTCATGCACGGCATCGACAGAATCAACACGCTCATCACCAGCGACCCTCAGGTTTTCGAGAAAGTCACAGCCCTCTCCCAGCAGCTGAGGAGAACTTGACCTTGTCCACATCACCTTCGGCTGCTCGACACGACCTTGTGGAGAACGCGCGGACCCTTCCACAAACTCGGCGACTCACAAACGCCCCTCTCACCTGCCCCTTTTCGTACTTGTCCCCAATCCACAGGCCTACTACGACTACTACCGTTGATGAACAAATAAAGAAGGGATAGTTACGGTGCGGATACGTGCAGAAAGAGATGAACTCACCGATGTCTTCTCCCGGGCAGCCCGGGCCGTAGGCCAGCGCCCGGCGCAACCGATTCTGCAGGGTGTGCTCTGTGAGACAGTCGGGTCGAAGCTTCGCGTCACCGGAACCGATCTCGAAGCAACGATTCGGACGACTGCGGCGGTCGACGTGCAGGAGGAGGGCCGTGCCGTGGTTCCCGCCCGGTTGGCCACCGAGGCGATTCGAAAGATGCCGATCGGCGTGGTCACGATCGAGTCGACGAACGGGGAAGTCGTCATCACGGGGCGGGGTCCTCAATTCAGTCTGCGTGAGCTTCCTGTGGCCGACTATCCCGATCTCGGGGAACCGAATCTGGAGGGGTCGGTCGCCGTGGCCGGCGACGCGTTGGGGAACGCGATCGCCCAGGTTGGGATTGCGGCTTCAACTGATGCTGCTCGGCCCATCTTGACGGGCGTACTGCTGGAGCCGGGGGAGGAGGGTTTGCGCCTGGTGGCTACCGATTCCTACCGACTCGCCGTGCGGGAGATCAAAGGGTTTGCTCTTCGAGAGGCCGGGCTCGTGCCGGCCAAGGGATTGAAGGAGCTCAGCCGCACGATCGGAGCAGCACAGATTCAGGTAGCTGTGGGAAACAGGGAAGCCGTGTTCGGGTCGGAGCGAGGAAGCCTTACGTTGAGGCTGATCGAGGGCAACTTCCCGAACTACCGGCAACTTCTCCCGGAGTCGCACCCGAATCGACTGATTGTGGACAAAGAGCAACTTCTCGAGGCGCTCGGTCGTGCGGGGCTCGTTGCGGAAGACCATATTCCGGTGCGTATCAAGATGATGGAGGGAGGTGCGGAGATGACGGTCACCCGGCAGGATGTCGGCGGGGAGGTCGAGCACATCAACGGTACCTTCGAGGGCTCCGTCGAGGAGGTGTTGATCGCGTTCAACCCCCGGTATCTGAGTGAGGGCGTTTCGGCGATCACCAGCGAGCAGGTACAACTTCAAGTGATGGATGGTTTGAAACCTGCCGTACTCAAGGGAGTAGACGACGATTCGTTCCTCTACCTGTTGATGCCGGTGCGTATCTGAATGAAGCTCGATTGGATCGAGCTCACCGACTTTCGGTCGTACACCAGGGAGCGGATCACGCCGACGGAACGGGTGAACGTGATCGTGGGACCCAATGGCTCTGGGAAGACGAATCTCCTCGAGGCGATCGCGTATCTCGGAGGGCTCCAGTCGGTGCGTGGAGCTCCGGAGGACATTCTGGTGCGTCAGGGAGCAGAGGAGGCGATCCTCAGGGGTGAAGTGACGAGAGCCAATGGAGGGTCCCGAATCGAGATAGCGATCGGGCGTAGGCGGAGAGTACTGGTAAATGGTCGGCGGCCGGCTCGCAACGCCGAGGTCCTCGAACATCTGCGTGTGGCGACGTTCCTACCGGACGATTTGGAGATCATCAAGAGGGGTCCCGGGTATCGGCGAGAGTTCTTGGATGCCACCGCCATTCAGCTGTGGCCTGGAGCGTACGGGGACCGTAGGGATTTCGAGCAGGCGCTACGTCAGCGTAATGCCCTCCTCAAAGCGGGTCATGTTGATCGCTTCACCCTCCAAGTATGGGACGAGCGCCTGTCGCAGGCGGGTGCCAGGGTGATGGCACGCAGGGCGGCGGCGGCGCGCCTACTCCTCGAGAGGGTCGGGGACATCTATCAGAGACTCTCCGGTGCGAGACAGGACGTGGAACTCGAGTATGTCTCCGCCTGGGGAGCTACGATCGACGACGTTCCCGTTGAGGACTTACGGGAAAGGCTCAAGGGAGCACTCGAGTCACATCGCAAGGTGGATGTGGAGCGAAGACAGACTTCTCTGGGACCACATCGTGACGAACCCCGCTTCCTCCTTGGCGGCCTCTCCGCTCGACGGGCGGCGAGTCAGGGAGAACAGAGAACATTGATGCTCGGTCTGAGACTCGCGGCACATGGGGCTGTCGCGGACATCATCGGCGAGATGCCCGTCCTGTTGCTGGACGACGTCTTCTCTGAACTGGATGTGCGGCGGACGGCTGCTCTGGCAGACGCGCTTCCTGCGGCCCAGACGTTCATCACGACCGCCCGTTCGGATGATGTACCCCTCGCAGGCAAGAGGTGGGATGTGATCGCGGGGCATGTGCAGTGAGTGACCTGGAGAGCATTCGGGGAATCATCGACACGGCACTCGGGAAATGGGGTGTCGGACAGGTGGGTGCATTTGTGAACCTGACGGAGCACTGGCCGGAGATTGCGGGTGAGCAGTGGGCCAAACACGCGAAACCGGTGCTCCTGCGTAGGGCGGTTCTGACGGTGGAGGCATCGCCTGCAGCGGCTTCCATCCTGCGGTATACGATCGGAGATCTCCTGCTTGCCTTGGACAGGAAACTCGGAGAGGGTGTGGTGATGGAGGTTCGTATCCGGCTTACCGGGCAGGGCCGTCCGACCGTCTGATTCATCATGATTTTCCTAGGGTTTTTCCCTATCGACCGTCTTGGGTTGAGGGGGTCGTCCGGCTATACTTACACGTGTGTAAATCAAGGCTCGGGCGGGGACCGGGGGGTGCCGCCACGGGGCCGTTGTTTTGTGAAGGAGCCCAGTGAATCAACGTACGCCGAGTGACTACGACGCGAAGGACATCACCGTCCTGGAGGGTCTGGATCCCGTACGGCGGCGACCGGGCATGTACATCGGTTCGACCGGTCCCCGGGGTCTGCATCATCTCTTGTGGGAAGTTGTGGACAACTCGATCGACGAGGCGATGGCCGGTTTCTGTTCTCGCATCGAGGTGACGCTGCTGAGCGACGGGGGAGTCCGGGTCAAAGACAACGGGCGTGGGATTCCTGTCGATCGACATCAGAAGACCAAGGAGTCGGCGTTGACCACGGTGCTTACGACGCTGCACGCGGGGGGGAAGTTCGAACGAGGTGCATATCAGGTCTCCGGCGGTCTGCACGGTGTGGGCCTGTCTGTCGTCAACGCGTTGTCGGAGAGACTCGACGTAGAGGTGACCAGAGACGGCTTCCTGTGGTCTCAGTCGTTCCACCTGGGTAATCCTCTTGGCTCGGTCAAGAAGGTGAAGCCGGCCCGAAGGACAGGGACGACGACCACGTTCTGGCCTTCAACCGAGACCTTCACGGAGACGACGACGTTCAACTTCCAGACTGTGTCTTCTCGCCTCAGAGAGATGGCGTTTCTCAATCGAGGGATCACGATCATCCTGAGGGACGAGCGAGGCGAGGAACCTGTCGAGCAGGTGTTCCAGTACAAAGGCGGACTCATCGATTTCGTCAAACACCTCGGCGCGAGCAAAGAACCCGTACACCCGCATATCGTCTATTTCGAAGATGTCGCCGAAGAGGCAGAGCTCGAAGTCGCCATGCAGTGGATGAGAAACTCCTACACCGAGACGGTTCTCAGCTTCGCGAACAACATCAATACCCATGAGGGTGGAACACACGAAGAGGGCTTCAGAAAGGCCCTGACCAGGGCACTGAACGAGTTCGCTCGCAGTAAAGGAATCTTGAAGGAGAAGGACCTCAATCTGAACGGAGAAGACGTTCGCGAGGGGTTGACGGCGATCATCTCGGTGAAAGTTCGTGAGCCCCAGTTCGAGGGACAAACCAAGACGAAGCTGGGGAATACGGAGGTGCGCGGATACGTCGAGAAAACGCTGAACCGCATGCTGCCCGAATGGCTGGAACGGCGTCCCGGTGAAGCCCGTGCGATAGCCGAAAAGGCCATCAACGCCTCGCGTGCGCGGATGGCGGCTCGTAAGGCCCGTGAACTGACCCGACGGAAATCCATGCTCGAGTCGGCCAGCCTTCCGGGCAAGTTGGCGGATTGTTCCTCTCGCGAAGCCGAAGAGTCCGAGATGTTCATCGTGGAGGGTGATTCCGCCGCCGGCCCGGCCAAGCAGGGACGGGACAGCCACACACAGGCCATCCTGCCGATCCGCGGCAAGATCATCAACGTCGAGAAGGCACGGTTGACCAAGGCACTCCAGAACACGGAGATCCAAGCGCTGATCACAGCCATCGGAACGGGCATTGGAGAAGAGTTCGATCTGGCGAAAGCTCGCTACCACAAGGTCGTGCTGCTCACCGACGCGGACGTCGACGGTGCCCACATCCGTACGCTCCTCCTCACGTTCTTCTTCCGGCACATGAAACCGTTGATCGAGGCGGGCTACGTGTACATCGCACAACCACCGCTGTATCGCGTGAAGCAGGGCAAGAACGTGAGCTATCTCGCCGACGACGCCGAGCTCGCCGCCTACCGGGAACAGGCGGGAAAGAAACGAGTGGACGTGAGCCGGTTCAAGGGGCTTGGCGAGATGAACGCTTCCGAGCTGTGGGAGACGGCCATGGATCCCGAACGACGCCGTCTCCTGCGGGTGGACCTGGAGGACGCGACCCGCGCCGAAGAGGTCTTCTCCACGTTGATGGGTGATGACGTGAAAGCGCGCAAGTTGTTCATCCAGCAGAACGCCAAAGACGTGCGTTTCCTGGATGTTTGAAGGAGAACCGATGGCGGACGGTCACGACACAGAGATCCCTGCGGTCGACATCAACCACGAGGTGGAGAAGTCGTTCCTCGAGTATGCGATGTCGGTCATCGTCTCGCGTGCGCTTCCCGATGTGAGGGATGGACTCAAGCCGGTACAACGGCGAATCATCTATTCGATGTTCGAATCGAATATGGGACCTACGACCAGTTTCAGGAAGTGTTCGAAAGTCGTTGGTGACGTGATGGGGAACTACCACCCGCACGGCAACGATGCGATCTACGATGCACTCGTGCGGATGGGGCAGGATTTCAGCTCCCGATATCCACTCATCGACAAGCAGGGGAACTTCGGCACGGTCGATGATCCGCCGGCGGCGATGCGGTACACGGAGAGCCGCATGACCCATCTCGCCACGAGGCTCCTGGAGGGAATCCGTGAGGACACGGTCGACTTCGTAGAGAACTACTCGGGGGAGTCCTCCGAACCTGTGGTGCTGCCTGCTCGCTTCCCGAACCTGCTCGTCAACGGGTCGACGGGCATCGCTGTCGGCATGGCGACGAACATCCCTCCGTACAATCTGGGCGAGATCATCGATGCAGCGCTGTTTGCACTCGAGAATCCGGATGCACCGGTCGAGGCCTACCTGGACATCGTCAAGGGACCCGACTTTCCGACCGGTGGCTACCTGGTCGGCAGGAGAGGGATTCGTGAGGCGCTGACGACAGGTCGTGGATCGGTCAAGATGCGGGCGGTCACCGACGTGCAGGAGATCCGCAAGGGCAGGACGGCGATCATCGTGACCGAACTGCCGTACCAGGTTTCACATGACCGGGTGCTCGAGAAGATCGCGGCACTCGTGCACAGCAAGAAGATCACCGGTATCGCCGATCTCCGGAACGCGAGCTCGGATCGTGTGGGGACGAAGCTGGTCATCGAACTCAAGAAGGACGCCATTCCGCAGGTCGTGCTGAATCAACTCTTCAAGATGACGCAGCTGCAGGACACGTTCGGTGTGAACGCGGTTGCGCTCGTCGATGGTGTTCCGCGGACGATGAACATCGCGCAAATGATCGGGTACTACCTCGATCACCAGATGGAGGTAATCGAGCGTAGAACGCTCTTCCGTCTCGAAGAGGCCAAACGCAGGGCACATATCGTCGAGGGATTGCTCATAGCGCTGGACAACATCGACGAGGTGATCGCGATCATCCGGAACTCGGATGACACGGCGGTTGCGCGCGCGGCGTTGATGAGAGAGTTCGAGCTGTCCGAGATCCAGGCGAACCACATTCTCGACATGCAGTTGCGGAGATTGACCGCGTTGGAAACAACCAAACTCCGGGACGAACAGGAGAGGCTCGAGGGGACCATCGCCGACCTCGAGGCCATTCTGGCCGACCCGGCGCGGCGCAGAGCGATCATCACCGAGGACCTCAAGGAGATCAAGGAGAGATTTGCCGACGCGCGGCGAAGCCATCTCATTCCCGACGATGGCGATCTGTCTCTGGAGGATCTGATCGCGGACGAGGAACTCGTCGTGACGGTCTCGGGGAACGGGTATCTCAAATCGGTCCTGGCTCGGACGTATCGGTCTCAAGGTCGGGGTGGGCGCGGCGTGCAGGGAGCGGCTCTGCGAGAAGACGACGTGATCAACCATCTGGTGCACACGACGGCGCATTCCTACCTGCTGTTCTTCACCAATCGGGGCAAGGTGCATCGAGTGAAGGCGCATCAGATCCCCAGGAAGGAGCGGACGGCCAAGGGAGTGCTCGCACAGGCCGTACTACCGCTGGACCCGGATGAGCGTATCGAGGCCGTGATCGACACCAGGGACTATGAAACCTCGCGCTATCTGGTGATGGTAACGAAGATGGGTCTGGTCAAGAAGACCGCGTTTCACGACTACGACTCGAGGAATGCGACACTCGTTGCGATCAGCCTCCAAGATGGCGATGAGGTTGTTGCCGTACGTACGACGAACGGCGAGGACGAGCTGCTGCTGTTTACGAGCAATGGTCAAGGGATCCGGTTCTCGGAGAAAGACCTGCGCCCGATGGGAAGGGCCACGAGAGGGGTTCGAGGGATCAGGTTGCGCGACGGAGACAGGGTCATTGCGGCAGCATCGAGCAAGGACGGTGAGGAGGTCCTTCTGATCACGTCGGGTGGCTACGGGAAGCGCGTGAAGATGAGTGAGTTCCCGATCCAGCGGCGGGGTGGTATCGGAGTCAAATCCATGAAGCTGACCCGGGTTCGCGGTCACCTCGTGGCAGGCAGAGCCGTGGCCGCCGGAGCGGAGGTCTTCGTGATCTCGTCCGATGGTGTCGTGATCCGAATCGGCACGAAGACCATCAGCCGTCAGAAGAGAGACGCAAGGGGGGTGAAGGTCATGAACGTCGCCCCCGGTGTCGAGGTCACGGCAATCGCACCCGCTCCCGTCGAGGATTGAGCGTTCGGAGGTCTTGGGCCCTATCCGTGGCGGTTGTGTGAGCCGGCGGTACACTCGCGCTGAACGAGGAGTTGAGATCTATGGCGGTGCGAAGGGTTCGCCGGGTTGTACGCAAGTTCGATCCGTGGACCGTGATGAAGGTGTCCCTTGTCTTCTACGCGGTGTTGGGTCTCGTCTTCATCCTGGCTGTCGTGATTCTCTGGGCGATCATCACGAATGCCGGAATCCCACAGGCGATAGAGGACTTCCTGAAGAAGATCACTCTTCTCGATCAGGATGCATCGCTTTTCTCGGATGGAGAGCAGTACCTACGCGTCGTCGTGTTCCTCTCGGTGGTGTGGACTGCGTTGATGACCGGACTGACCACACTCGCAGCGGTCATGTACAACTTGATCTCCGATGTCGTCGGAGGAATCGAGATCGTCGTTCTCGAAGAGACCCTGAACGTCCCCGCCTCGCCTGCGCCCGTTCGTCCACCGCAGCGGTGGACGACCCCTCCGGCGACCAGTGAGCAAGAGCTCCCGACCGAGGAGATCGAAGCCATCGAGAATCCGATCAAGGCCGCCGGAACGTAGCTATCTCGAGGCCGGCGTTCTCGGCGGCGTCGAGATAGGGGCCGGCAACGTCTCCCACACGGACCGCTCCGACAGGCAGCGGCAACGTCGCCATCACCACTGCAGCGGCGGCCAGGGCGATGCCCGCGAGGAACGCGGCATGGTCGGCGACGCCGATGGATCGCCGGTCCCCGTTGATGATCAGGCCACCCCAGTCGCCGTCGGTTGGAGCGATGAACAGACCGTCACGACGCTGCAACGCCTTCAGAGGCCCGACAGGAGGTGGGAAGACGACTCGCGTGCCCTTTCGGAGAGGGGTTCCCGGTCGGGTCGTTGCTACCAGGGCGGCGTCGATGCCGGATTCGTGTTCGAGGCATCGGGCGATGGCGATCAGGCCTGCTCCGGCGAAGAGAGGAATGGACGCGGTTCGGTCGAGTTCGGCGCCGAGAACGAGCGGGATGTTCGCAGCGGTGGCTCGATCAAGGATGGTTGCCGGTGTGGTGGAATCCGAGACGAGCACATCCCATTCGGAGAGATCCTCGACCCGAACGACCCTCGGGTCTCCGCTCGGCTCCTGATCGAGGAGCCCGAGCAGGTCGAGGCGTCGTTCGGCGAGCAGCACGCTTGCCGCGCGGCTGCCAAGCGGTCCGCTCTGGTGAATGGCGACCTTCACAGGCGTTTGAAGGGTTCCCAGGTCCCTGCCGCAGGACGGGGAGAGCGACGTCGAAGAACGACGATGCCGACGGCAAGAAGGGCAACCAGTAGGAACTTGCGCATGGGCGAAGTGTAGGGCGGGTCCCTGACTGCATGGCACAGGTCTTCAAGGAGACCGATGGTGCACCTGGAGGCTCCCGGGAAGGGAAGTACAGACCCCGAGGTTGTGGCCGGACACGAGGTGATGATGGTCGGCGTGGGACCCATCGTCTGGGTGGTGTGGCTCTTCTGCTCGAGATTCGTGGGGAACCCACCGGGAAGAACGCTCTGTTCACACGTCGGCGTAGGTGAGCTTCGCCGAGGCTGCCCGCAACGTGGCGCCACACAGGTGTCGACGGCGCATTCGCTCGTACCGTCCTACGGAAGGGAACGAGAGGCGCCCACCGCTGGCAGGAGTCTGCCGGGTACAGCCGGTGAGCAGAGTGGGCGGCCGCCCGCGTGAATTGCAGGGGCACCGATTCCGTTACTGGCCGTGCGGTACCGGCGTGATCGGGAACGCGGTAGGTGGCGACGCACGGTCGTCGAAGTGCGTTCCATGCATCGGTCGACGGCCTACCCGTCCGGTGGGGGGTTGGAGAGAGCCGCTGCTCGCGAGACGATTCGCAGGAGGTGCCCTTGGTACTCGAGAGGAAGTTCGGCACTCATTGCTCCGACGGTGATCAGGTCGAGATAGTCGTCGGGTGGCCGGTAGGGGCCCTTGGGGTTGGTGATCGTGAGTGTTTCCGCCTCGACGCGGCTGCCATCTGCAAGGAACACAACAACCGGCAAGACGCGATAGGCCGTTCCGACACCTGAGAGTTCCTTGAGAGCAGACCACTCGTCGCCGGGTATTTCGTACAGAACACCGAATGTCTGCATTCCGGGGAGGGGGCTGAGAGCGCACCCTCCGTCTCGCGGCCCATCCCCGAAGCATTGCAGCGCAAGCTCGTAGTCGGGCAGATACGCCTGGCCGCGGCGGACGGCAGATGCGCAGTGCCCCTGCATGGATGTGGCGCCGAGCAGCGTTCCGTAGGCGAAGTAGAGGATGGAGTCTGGGAGCGGTGACGACATCAGAAACCGATCTCGGATGTCGAATCCACAAACCCGGGCATTGCAGAGATGATGGTTGCGGCCACCTCGAGGTGGCGGCGCACCGCCGCCGCAGCACCGTCGGCATCGCCCGCCCGAACGCACGCCAGAATGGCTCGATGGTCCGCCGAGAAATCGTGGGTGATGTCGGTGTCGTGCGAAGCTTGTCGCACCAGCACCATGTCTCTCAACCGATCAACGAGTTCGACCAGTGTCTGGTTGCCCGCCTGCATCAGCAACGTGCGATGAAAGGCCCGATCCAGCTCCTGAAGTCGGTACTTGTCGTTCCCGGCCCGGGCCTCCTGCTCGAGGATCTCGGTCATCTCTGCAACGGCCTCTTCCGACGCGTTCATGACCGCACGGCGCGTCGCCGGGATCTCGAGAAGGAACCGTACCTCGAACATGTCGCGTAGATCATCGATCGACGTGGGGACAACGCGAACGCCACGATTCTGCTCGAACTGCACCATGCCTCGCGAGGCAAGCTCGAGAAGCGCCTCGCGAACCGGTGTCCGCGACGTGCCGAGCGAATCGGCCAGCTGAGCCACCGAGTACAAAGTGCCGGGCACGAGGTCGCCGAGGACGATCGAGCGACGTAACACCTCGGTCGCTTCACGTCGGAGACTTCGCCGAGCGCCGAGGCGGATCAACCCGCCGTGGACTTCTGTCGTGGCGCCCGTTTTCAGTTGATTGTCATCCATTGCAGAAAGACTCCCCATGGTTGTGGACTCGTGCTGTCACTGCCTACCGAATCATTGTCGAAATTGCCATTTGCATATCACGTGTGACATGTAGCATACTACTACTTCGGATTCCTCGCAGGGGAATCAGAGGGCAGCAAGGAGGACGATTGTGAGCGAAACAGAAGCAGGAGGAGCCGTGGGCGGACCATCGAGAGTTCGAATTGTCGTATTCGGCATGATTCTTGCACTGCTTGCAGTGGCATGTAGCTCCACGAGCGATGCGACCACGACAACGACTTCCAACAGCGCGACGACCGCGACGACCGCGGCGACGGTGACGACCGCGACCACGGCGGCGACGGTGACGACCGCGACCACGGTGACGACGGCCGCTGCAGCATCGTTCAACCTGGTCAAGGACGGAACGCTGACGGTGGCAGTTGCCGACTTCCCGGTCCCGGGATTCTGGGAAGGAACCGATCCGTCCCATCCCGAGGGAGGGTTGGAACCGGCGATAGCCACCTACCTCGCGAAGGAACTCGGTCTCAAAGTCGAGTTCGTACCGACGGATTTCTCGGCGATCATCAGCCGGCAGTTCGTGGGTTTCGACATTTTCCTCGATCAGGTCTCGATCACCGATGAACGCAAGAAACTCTTCGATTTCTCCGAGCCGTACTGGTTCAATCCCTTGGGGCTGATGGTCATGAAGGGAACCACGATCACGACGTTCGAGGACATCAAGAACCTTGTGCTGGGTGCCTGTGCGGGATGCAACAGCTACGATTACATCGTCGATGTCATTCAGCCAAACGTCAGCCCGAGGGCATTCCAGGCGGACGTCGAGAAGTACACGGCGCTCGAGTCGAATCAGATCGATGGGGCAGTCGGTGACGTCCCGGGCATGCTCTCACAGATCATTGCCCGCAAGGGAACGGACATGGTGATCGCGTGTCGTTTCCCGAAGATCTCGACTGCCGGAATCCTGATCAGAAAGGATGCCGGGATAACCCAAGCGGTGCAGGCAGCAATGAAGAAGGCCGATGCCGACGGAACTCTCGATGCGCTTCGGGCCAAGTGGGTATTCCCAGCGCTCGGGAATCAGGACCCGATGGACACTCCAGAGTGCCCACCGAAGGGATAGGCGTCGAGGTGATGAGTTACTCGGGAACAGGGCTTCAACGGGTGTCCCGTCAGGTCGTGTCCGGATAGTGACGACACCACCACTCGAGGTCGTGGAAGAGCGCCGCCCCCCGCAAGGAGGGGGGCGGCGCCGCGTGAACGTCTACATGGTCGCCGGCGGGCTCCTACTGTTCCCTCCTTACGGCGTACTGGGGGCGATGGCCTACCACCGCTCCCGTCGGCTTGCCGGAATCGACTACCTCGAATCGCAGACCCAGGCGTTGAAGGCGCGGGATCGATCACTCGCGGCCATGGGAATCGGAGCCGCAATCCTGGTGATTCTGCTCATCCTGGCGATCTTTACGCTCAACGACTTTGCCGTTGCCCGCGGGTACTTCGATTTCCACGTCATTCGTGAAGCGCTCCCATCGATGACACGGGCGTTCCTACGTCTGAACGTGTCGCTGGCGATCGTCTCGGAGCTTGTCGTCATCCCGTGGTCCATTGCCGTTGCCTTGGCACGCGGTTCAACGAGCAAGGCTGTCGCGCCGATCCGGGTCATGGTGCTTGTGTACGGAGACTTGTTCCGTGGCATCCCGGCCCTACTCACGTTGTTGATCGTCGGCTATGGGATACCACGATCTGGAATCCCGGTACTGTCCGAGATCTCGCCCTTTTGGGCAATGGTGATTGCGCTGACCCTGGTCTACGGCGCGTATGTATCGGAAGTCATCCGGTCCGGCATCAGCAGCATTCCGCGCGGTCAGCTCCTTGCCGCCCGTGCGATAGGGCTCACGGAATACCAGGCCAAGCGGTACGTCGTGCTGCCGCAGGCCATCCGTGTCGTCACACCTGCGTTACTGGGGTGGTTCGTGGTACTCATCAAGGACACGTCTCTGGTATCGGTTCTCGGTCTGCTCGATGCCGTCAACATCGCTCGAATAAGCGTGGTCAACTACGCAAGCCTTGCGCCTCTTGTCGCCGCCGCACTGCTCTTTCTGATAGCGACGGTGCCTCTGACGCGCCTCACCGACGTCCTCCTGGCGAAGACCCAGGCCAGGATGCAAGGTCAGTGATGAGATCCACAAGACCGTTCGTCGAGGTGAAGGGTGTCAGTAAGAGCTTCGGCTCCAACAAGGTACTCAGATCCCTGAACCTCACCGTCGAAGCTCATGAAGTCGTCTGCATCATCGGTCCGTCGGGTTGCGGCAAGTCGACACTGTTGCGCTGCATCGATGCCTTGGAGCCCATTGATGAAGGGATGATCGTTGTAGGGGAGGTCGTCGCTTCGCATCCGGCGGTCGACGTCAACCACCTTCGACGCTCCGTCGGAATCGTGTTCCAGAGCTACAACCTGTTTCCGCATCTCTCCGTCATGGACAACCTCTGTCTCGGACCGGTGAAAGTGTTGAAGGAATCCAGGGAGGTGGCTCGCGAAAGGGCACGAAGTCTCCTCGAGCAGGTTGGCCTCCCCGAGAAGGCCGATGCCTATCCCGAGGCGTTGTCAGGAGGCCAACAGCAGCGTGTTGCGATCGCGCGCGCTCTCGCCATGAACCCGGACCTGCTGCTACTCGACGAGGTCACGGCAGCACTCGACCCGGAGTTGGTCGATGAAGTGCTCTCGATCCTCAGTGATCTCGCGGAAGGCGGCATGACAATGATCATCGCCACGCACGAGATGGCATTTGCACGCGATGTTGCCGACCGGGTCTGCTTTCTCTCGGAAGGGTCCATCTACGAGGAGGGTCCTGCGGAGCGGTTCTTCGGTGAACCGCAAAGGCCGCGGACACAATCATTCCTGAAACGGATCACCGACGCCGGTCGCCTGTGAACGTGTGCGGCGCCCTGCCGGCATCCATCTGACGTCTCGGCCCGACGCCGCGGCGACTCACCGAGGCGGGCCAGATCGGTGTCGTGGTGATCTGTGGTGCAGGTGCGGGATATGCGGTGATGATCATGAGGGGTTCCAACGAGGGTGGTCCACGGATCCGAAAGCGAGGGCCGCTGCACCGTGGGGGAGTCGGCCCGGCTTTCCGAGCGGTGAGAAGGCGCCGAACGGTGGGATGATCCACCCGAAACCGCACCACAACGAACCGAAGCTTCATCGCGTCTTGTGCCTTCAACCCTTCCACGATCTTCTCGTCGATCAACATGGGAAAGGCTTCGCGTGCCGTCTCGATCCTCGACCTGTCGGCCGTGCGCCTGAACAGGTATCTCCGGCGGCTTCGACGGGTGTATTTGGGCCGACACCCGGTGCGGGCGCTGTGGGTCAGTCCCGGTTGGGTTCGACGGGCAGTGCAGGGGAAATGGGAAAGTCCGATTCCTGGAGGGGAGCGAGACACGCAGCGAACCGCCTCTCGCTGCGACGTTGCTGCCATCTGCCGAACGTGGCGGTCAGTTCGGGAACGAGGTAGGCACGGAATCCCATTCCCAACGCGGTCCGCAGGGTGCGCGCCACACACTGGTCGGTGGTGAGTCCTCCGAAGAAGATCTCCTCGATACCGTTCACGCGCAGGAGCTGTTCCAGATCCGTGCCGGCGAAGGCGTCGAATCCGGTACGTCCCCGCACCACCAGGTCACCCGTTTCGAACATCCCGGCTGTGAACTCCGCTCGGGGTGTGCCCTTCGTGAACACGCGTCCGAAGGTCAGATGTGCCAGCAGTCCCCGCTTGCGCTTGGGATCGATGATGAGCGGCGCATGAATCACGACGACCCCCTCATGGCGCGCCGCTCGGACGATACGGCGTGCCGTGGCCACGGTATGGCGGGCTTCGAGCTGGCGCCTGACGAGGCGGTGATAGAGGCCGGGCTCGGTCCATTGTTTCTGGAACTCGATCAATACGAGGGCTCGTCTACTCACGGTGCACCATACGGGCCGTCCGTTCGCGAGGTCGAAGAAGGTCTCATAGGTAGTTCCGGAACCACGCGATGGTCCGGGCTCTGGCCTCCTCGGCACCGGGACCGTCATACAGTTCATAGTGTCCGGCATCGATGGTGAGGAGCTCCTTCGGACGGCCCGCCAGCCGGTACAGGTGCTCGATCTCGCTGTGGGGAACGGTCTGGTCACGTGTGGCTCCGATGAGCAGGAGAGGCCGCGGGGCGATGGCGGCCACGAATCGTTCCGGCTCGTACTCGAAGATCCGTTCCACCGCGTTGAAAGGAATGCGCACGGCGATGTGGGGCCAGCTCTTTTCGGCTGCCGCGAAAACGTCGTCCGATTCCGGGCTGTTGAGCAGCACGGCCGGGTCGATCGATGCCCCGCCACCTGTTCGTACGCGCTGGACTGCATCCTCCGCCAGCATTCTGGTGAGCGCCATGCGGCCTTCCGGTGGAAACCGCTCGAGCATCCGGGGTGCACTGCCGAATCCGATCTGTCCGACCACGACCTTGACCCTCGGGTCACGCGCCGTTACCTCGATCACCGTTCCGCACCCGAAGCTGGTCCCCCACAGGCCGAGCCGCTCGGAATCAACGATCTCCTGGGCGGACAGGAACGTGAGAGCGTTTCTGATGTCCTCCACCTGGCGTTCTGGGACCAACAGGCCACGTTCACCGTCGCTCGTTCCAAAACCCCGATAGTCGAACGTGAGGATCGCGAACCCGGCATCGGTCAACTCCCGGGCGATCGGGGGAAGTAACCATTCCTTGATTCCACGGAAGCCGTGGGCCATGACGATTCCGGGCCAGCCGTCGGCCGGCGGGGTCCTGTCCGGGAGACGGAGCACAGCCGAGCAACGGGTGCCCCAACTGAAGAAGTCGAGGTCGTGTTCCTGGATCATCGTGTTCCAATCGCCTGGAGTGGACGCCCAGACGATAGAACGAACTAGTTCGTTCGTCAATAGGACTGGTAACCTCTGGCGAATGAAGAGGAACGCCGATGCCACCCGGGCCCGCATCTTCGATGCTGCGAGGCATGAGTTCGCCCAGTTCGGGGTTGCCGGAGCGCGTGTCGACCGGATTGCAGAGAACGCCCGCGCCAACAAGGCGCGGATCTACGAGTACTTTGGTGACAAGGAGACCCTTTTTGCCTTTGTGCTCGAGGTGGAACTGGAGCGCCTTGGCACGGCAATCTCCGTGCCCGACGATCCGCGTCACATTCCCGCCTACGTGCGAGCCGTGTTCGATTACCACAGCGCGCACCCGGATCTGGTGCGGCTGCTGTACTGGGAGGCGCTGCACTTCTCATCGACCGACGCCCCGCGGGAACAGGAGCGACGGGAGTTCTACGCAGAGCGGGTCGCGTACCTGGCGCGTGCCCAAGGCGAGGGGATCATCTCCTCCGAAGCGGATCCCCGACACCTGCATTTCCTCCTGCTGGGGCTCGCCACGTCTTGGTTCGGGCTGCCCCAGCTCGCTCGGATGCATGTGGACGACGATCCTTCCACGTCTGCGCACAGGCTTGCTCATCGCGAGCACGTCGTTTGGGCGACGTGTCGCATTCTCGGGCTGGAGCCGCCTCGGATCGACGGCGTCGGGGGTAGCCCTGCCGGCGCCGCGGCTCCGGCCGACGGTTGAGCCTCCGACTCCTGCGGGTCCGAGCACGGCGCCGTCTCGATTGGCTCGGGCCGCGAAGGGCCGAGGAGTCCGGCGGTGCCGGCAGGGCGGTGATCAGGGAGCGTCGTGCATTGGGGCGTCGGTTCTGACAGTGAGTGTTGCTGCGGAGCCGGTCGTCGTCGGAGAGTCTCGAGTTGGCAGATTCGACCGGCCGGCAAACGTCTCGGCGGCGATTTCATCAGGGGGGTGCGTCCACTTGCCGGACCGCACAGCGTCGATGGGTCGAAGGCGCAGATGCCGATCACTGCAGATCGTGGCTGCATGAGTGATTTTACGATCGGTCTCCGGGTGTCAACGAAGGCCGATGGAAACTACCCGTCTGCCGGCACTCCAACTAATGTGCAACGGGCCCAACCGATGGAGTTTGACACATGGCGACCGTGGTGAGATTGGGTGTGCGAACGGTCGGCGGTGGATGCATACCGGTATCCGGACCCGAGATCGGATACCGGTACAAGTACGTGAGGCGCTCTTCGACATGGAGTCTCGAATGCACGAACGACGATGGCCCCGTGTGGTTTCATGGCGAGCATCAGGGACCACTCGTGAACGAGGACCTGTTCGTCGAGGACCGGTTCTGCAACTCGTTCCCGGTCGAAGATGGCACGATCGCGATGCCCGGACTCTGACGGCCGATATGCGCAAGGCTCAGTGGGGAATCTGGATTTGAGGCAACAGTGGAAATACAGCTGGCAGGACCTTGCCAGGGACGTGATCCCTACCGGCCTGTGCACGGGCTGCTCCGGTTGTGTCATCGCGTGTCCTCATGAGGTACTGAGTCTCGATCAACATGTGTGGAAACCCGAGCTTGCGCCGGACGCATGGGTGGATGGGGACGAACGGCGATGCGTTTACGGCGAGCGCGGGTGCACCGTCTGTACTCGCGTCTGTCCAAGGTTTCGGTTTTGGGAAGCGGATGCCGATGAGGCGAAATGGTCTCGCCTTCGCACGGCCGAGGAAGTCATCGGAGTTTATCGCTCCATCCTCCTGGTTCAGGCGAAAGACAGAGAGATCGCCGATGCCGGTCAGGATGGGGGTCTGGGCACCGCACTCCTTCTGTACGCCCTGGAGAACGACTACATCGATGCCGCCCTTGTCAGTTTCTTCGACGATGAGATGCGGACCCGGCCAGGCATCGCCCGCACACGGGACGAACTCCTGGCTTGTGCCGGTTCGCGTTACACCTACTCGCCGAACGTGCTGGGGATCGGTGACGCGAACGCCGTGGGCGCTCAACGGCTCGGGCTGGTGAGTGTCGGGTGTCAGACGTCGATCCCCCCTGTCGCATATGGGCGCGGAGCCAGGAAACTCGCAAAACGGTTCGTCTTGGTCATCGGCCTGCTGTGCTCAAAGACGTTCACGGACAACATCTATGAGGATCTCCTCGAGGCGAAGTACGGGATAGCGAGACAGGCCGTCACCAAGATCAACATCAAGGGCCGGCTCCAGGTGTGGCACGAGAACGCCGGGACCGGTGCCCCGGAGTACGTGGAGATACCGCTCAAGGAGTGCAACGAGTACACCAGGCCCGGATGTCTGCACTGTCCGGACTTTTCTGCGCAACATGCCGACATCTCACTCGGCGGAATCGGTAAGAACGCCGGCACGACCCTTACGATTGTTCGGAGTGAACTCGGTGAGGAGATTCTCACCAAGATGGAGCGAGACGGCCTGGTCACCGTCACCGATGCCACCGAGGACGACCCGGACGCCATTGCTCTGATCCTCAAGATGGCGAGGCGTCAGAGAAAACGCTGGCCTGCGGAACTCGACTCCACCCCGGTCATGCCCGAAGAAACATCGATTTGAGGCTCGCCCGGTTTCCGGGAAGGACTCGGCCTGGTGTTCGTACCTTGGCTTCGACGGGCGTATCCAGACTCGACGACATCGGGTCGGAGTGCCGAGACGTCTGGCATTGCCGTTCGAGTACGTTTCTCCGGGGATACTGTCGCCATCTCCGGTGACGAACCCGTCCACACGATGACAATGGTGCTTCGAGCAGTCCAAAACCCCTGGTGACAGGCGTGTTGCGGCCTCCAACCAGGGGTTTCACTTTGTGGGCCCACCTGGACTTGAACCAGGGGCCTCATCCTTATCAGGGATGCGCTCTAACCAGGCTGAGCTATGGGCCCGCGCCGGGGGATTGTAGTAGCGCGCAGGAACGCCACCAATCACGATGCGCGTCGACACCGACGCGACTCGATCGTGGTGTGTACGGGGGTTCGTTAGTCTTGCGCCTGTCATGAATCGTGAAACCTGGAATGCCCGATACGCCGAACAAGAGCTCATCTGGAGCGCCGAGCCGAACGAGTTCCTCGTTGCAGAGACAGAACGGCTCACTCCGGGTCGAGCGCTGGATATCGGTGCCGGCGAAGGACGTAACGCGTTGTGGTTGGCCGAGCGAGGGTGGCAGGTAACAGCCGTCGATTTCTCCGACGTGGCGATAGCCAAAGGGAGAGAGGGTGCCCGTCGCCGAGGGGTCGAAGTCGAGTGGGTCGTTGCCGATCTGCAGAGCTACGTGCCGACGGAACGGAACTTCGATCTCGTCATCGAGTTCTATATCCATATCCCGGAGCCGTGGCGCCCGGAGATCTGGAGTCGGGCTGCAGGCGCCGTTGCAGAGGGTGGAACTCTGCTGATCGTCGGGCACGATCTTTCCAACCTCGAGAGAGGTCACGGCGGTCCCCATGATCCGGCTGCGCTGTTCACGCCACAGGACGTGGTGGCAGCCATCGAGGATCTGGAGGTGCTCAAGGCCGAGCAGGTGGTACGTGATGTCGATGGCCGGGTTGCCATCGACGCTCTTGTGCTGGCGCGACGTGGGTCGAGCGGTCTCTGATCGATTCACGAAGAAGGTGAGCAACGTAGAATGCTCCCAACCCTGGGGATGTAGCTCAGTTGGAAGAGCACCTGCCTTGCACGCAGGGGGTCGGCGGTTCGAGTCCGCTCATCTCCACGCACATTTTCGTGGCAGGACGACCGAAGGGGTCGCGCCGCCACGAGCCGTGATTGGAGGATCGTATGCGCCGTGCCGTGATCGTCGATGCCGTTCGAACCCCTACGGGGAGGAGGGACGGATACCTGAGAGAGTGGCATCCGGCCGATCTTGCAGGGCACGTTCTCCACGACCTGGTCGATCGCACCGGACTCGACCCTGCCGTCGTGGACGATGTGATCATGGGGTGCGTCTCGCAGACCGGTGAGCAGGCGTTCAACATCGGCCGGAGCGCCCTGCTTGCCGCAGGTTTCCCGGAAAGTGTGCCGGGTGTGACGATCGATCGACAGTGTGGTTCCAGTCAGCAGGCAGCGCACTTCGGAGCCCAAGGCATCATGGCGGGCGTCTATGACGTGGTGATCGCCGCCGGGGTCGAATCGATGACGAGAGTTCCCATGGGAGTCACCGCTTCACAAGGTCCGGGTTACCCGTTCGGCACCAAGGTCACCCAACGGTATGACCTGGTTCCGCAGGGCCTGTCGGCGGAGATGATTGCGGACGAATGGGACCTCAGCCGTGAACGACTCGATGAGATCTCCCTCGCGTCGCAGCGTCGAGCTGCTCGGGCAACCGACGAAGGGCGATTCAAGTCGGAGATCGTTCCAACGCCCGGACCCGACGGAGTTCCGGTGACAGCAGATGAGGGGATCCGGCGCGACACGTCTGCAGAAGGGTTGGCGGGACTTCGGCCCGCTTTCAAGCCGGATGGAAAGGTCACTGCGGGAAATTCCTCGCAGATCTCGGATGGAGCGGCCGCGGTCCTGATCATGAGCGAGGACAAGGCGTACGAACTCGGCATGCAGCCACTGGCGCGCTTCGTCGACTTCGCCGTCGTGGGTGTCGACCCGGTGACGATGCTCAAAGGACCCATTCCGGCAACGAGGCAAGTACTGGAGCGTGCCGGCCTCACCCTGGATCAGATCGACCGATTCGAGATCAATGAGGCGTTCGCATCGGTGATTGGCGCATGGCTGATCGAAATGGACGAAGATCCGGAGACCCTATGGGAGCGGACCAATGTCAACGGAGGAGCAATCGCGTTGGGGCACCCTCTTGGGTGTTCGGGGGCGAAACTCATGACGACGCTGGTGCATGAGCTGCAGCGGACGGGGACTCGCTATGGACTTCAGGCGATGTGCGAGGGTGGGGGAATGGCCAACGCGACGATCTTCGAGAGGGTCGAGTAGGGATCTCGCTTCATCCACAGCGTGTGGATGAATCCGTGGATAACTACACGTGTGTAATTCAGCGGTAGTTGGTGGTCATGAAGAACCCGCCGGCTAGCGCAGCCAAGCCGAACCAGAGCCCCCAACCACCGAAGAACGAGAAGATGTAGTTGAGGATCACCAACACCACTCCGATCGCCATCAGCGCGAACATGGTGATGACGTACCACTGAGGTGATGGAGGCTTGCGTTTGGGCGCAGGATGTGCGGGGCCGTGAGCGGCGGGCTGGCGCTTCTTCTTGCGGGTCTTGGACTTCGGCATGGCTGCAAGATTAGTCGGCGGCTTACGAGCGAGGCTCGATCTGCGTCCTCGACGGCGATGCCATCTCGGGTCAAGGCGTCGAGTGCCTCCTCGACACGGGTGGCGGGGACGGCCTCGATGAGCCGGGATCGTTCGACGCGGCCTCTTTGGAGGAGGAGCCGCAGAATCGGGCCTGTCGGATCGATCCGTCGAACCGGCCCTGTGACGTGCGGTTGTTTCAGCGGTAGCTGGTCGTCATCAAGAACCCTGCGGCAATGGCCGCCAGGCCGATCCAGTGTCCCCACCCACCGAAGAGCTGCAGGACGTGGCTGATGAGGGCGAACACCACCCCGAAGGCCATCAGCGCAAACATCGTGATGACGTACTGTCGTGATGAGGGAGGCTTGCGCTTCGGCTCGGCGGAGCGGGGGTCGACGTTGCGCTTCTTCTTGCGGGTCTTCGACGTGGGCATGACGACAAGAGTAGTGGTATTTGGGACTTCAGCGGTGTGTGACGGTGAAGGGACGTGGTCATGCTGCGACCAGGCCCCGCATCGACCGATTCGCCGGCAAGGTCTGGTTCCGCGGGATCCTCCGTCGTGCAGGCGTTGAACACGTCTCGGGACGGCCGAGCCACCGTGGACCCGGCAGGATCGCAACACCCCCTCATGGTGAGCGGACGCCGTCAGTCGGCGAGGAGAATGCGGCCCGCGTCCTCGACGACGA